>CAZIVZ010000219.1:0-5932 GCA_964542495.1 uncultured Aquihabitans sp. | reverse complement strand
ACACCGCCACGTAGCCCTCGTAGGGCGTGACCATGAAGCAGGTGTGGGTGAACGAGGCCGCCTGGGCCGCCACCGCGGCCGCGACGGGTGGGGCGGCGTTGCCGACGTTGACCACCGCGATGCCCGACCCGAGGTCGATGAGCGAGTTGCCGTCGGCGTCGACGATCACGCCGCCGCCGGCGGCCACCACCTGGATCGGGAGGGTGCTGCCCACACCCGCGGCGACGGCGGCGGTGCGCCGCGCGTGCAGCGCGAGCGACCGGGGACCGGGGATCTCGGTGACCAGGCGCCGCACCTGGGGGAGGTCGGGCCCGCCGGCGAGCGGCGCGGCGACGGTGGCGTCGACATCGGTCATGGCCGGTCCCCTTGACGGAATCGTTGGCGTGGCGTGAGGTTCGCCGCGATCTTCGTCGTCTCGGCCGGCCGCCGGCAACCGATCCGATCCGCGCCCCGGTTCCGGAGTCGGCTCGCCACCTCAGCGGCGGGCGGCGACCTTCCGCCACAGCGGGCGAGGCAGGAGCTTGAGGATGCCGAACACGGGCCGCAGCTTGGCGGGGGACCACACGGTGTCGGCGCCCTGCTGGAGTCCCGCCACCACGTCGATGGCCACCGCCTCGGCCGTGGTGGCCATGGGGCCGTCGGCCAGGTGGGCGGTCATCTTGGTTCGCACGAACCCCGGTCGGACCACCATCACCGAGGCGCCGCTGCCGGCCAGGCGATCGCCGAGACCCTGGGCGAAGCCGTCGAGCCCGGCCTTGGTGGACCCGTAGACCACGTTGTCGGCCCGGACCCGTTCGCCGGCCACGGAGGTGATCACCACGAGCGTGCCGTGACCTTGGCGACGCAGGTGACCGGCCACCACGAGCCCGGCCGACACGCCTCCGGCGAAGTTGGTGACCACGGCCTCCGCCGCCGCCACCGGATCGTGGTCGAACACCTCCTGGTTGCCCAGGACGCCGAAGGCGATGATGACGACGTCGAGGTCGGGGTGGGCGGCGAACACCCCGTCGATCACGGCCTGGTGGCTCGCCGGGTCGGCAGCGTCGAAGGCCACCAGGTCCACGGCGGTCACCCCGGCGGCGCGCAGGTCGGCGGCCACCGGTTCGAGCGCGGCCACGTCGCGCCCGGCCAGCACCGCGGTGCGGCACCGCCCCTTGGCCAACTCCTTCACCGTGGCCACGGCGATCTCCGAGCTGCCGCCCAGCACCAGGACGGATTGCACCGCGCCGAGCGCATCTCGCATCGAAGTCCTCCATCGGTCGGGTCCGGGCTGGGCCCGGCGGGGCCGGACGACTGTAGGCCCCGGCACGTGCGTCGGTACGCTGGCCCGGCCATGAGCACCCGAAAGCTGATCCTCGCCGCCCTGCTGTGCGGGATGGCGATCCTGCTGGCCTTCACCCTCCAGGTCCTGCTGATCGATTGACCCGCCGCCCCGAGTCCGCCCGTCCGGGTGGACGCCGGGTGAACGGCCGGCGACGAGAGGGGGTGGGATCTGCAACGCTGAACCTCGTTCGAGGTGCAGCCCCGGGGGAAGGTGGGCTGCGCCGCAGGGATCGACGGGGGTGGCGCACATGGCACGACCGATCACGCGGCGGAGCTTCCTGCTGGGGTCGGCCGGGGTGGCGGTGGGCGGGAGCCTGGGGAGTTGGCTGCCGGGTCCGAGCGCTCAGGCCCTCGATCGGGCGTGGCGCTCGTCGGTGGCGCCCCAGGGGACCACCCTCACCGCCACGATCGTGCCCGTGGGCCGGGGTCCCTACCGCCGCCTGGTCGACGGGCCGGGTGAGCCCACCTCGGTGCGAGCCGACCTCGCGGCGCCGCAGTCGGGGCGTGAGGACCGACGGGTGGCGCTGGCGTCGATCGTCCACTTCACCGATCAGCACCTCACCGATGCCCAGAGCCCCGGCCGGGTCGAGTTCCTCGATCGCGTCGACCCGCTCTTCGGCGCCGCCTTCCGCCCGCAGGAGCTGCTCACCACCCACGTGGCGACGTCGATGGTGGAGCAGGTGAACCGCCTCGGTCGCGGGCCGGTCACGGGTCGGGCCTTCGACGCCACCGTGTGCACCGGCGACAACATCGACAACCAACAGGTGAACGAGCTCGAGTGGCTGGTCGCCGCGCTCGACGGCGGTCTGCTCGTGCCCGACAGCGGGCAGCCCGGCACCTACGAGGGGGTCCAGGACGGTGTCGACCCCGGGACCCGGTGGTGGCACCCCGACCCGGGCATCACCGACGACTACAAGGTCGACCTCGGCTACCCGGACGTGCCCGGGCTGCTCGAGCGGTCGCTGGCGCCGTTCCGTTCGCCCGGCCTCGACGTGCCCTGGTTCAGCGTCTACGGCAACCACGACTGCAACGTGCAGGGCAACGCCGCCCGCACCGACGCGCTCGACCGCCTCTTCACCGGCGACCGCAAGATGACGGCGCTGCCCGACGGCGTGGGCGGCCTCGAGTTCGTGGTCCGGGTGATGTTCGACTCGGAGGGGATCTGGCGTGACCTGCGCCGTGGGACCATCCCGTCGCGCGCCGTCACCGCGGACCCCGGCCGGCGGACCGCCACGGTGGACGACTGGCTGGGCGCGCACCTGGCCTCCGCCAAGGGCCCCCACGGGTACACCGAGGCCGACGCGGGCGAGGGGCGGCTCTACTACGAGTTCGAGCTGGCGCCGGGCGTGGTGGGCATCGGGCTCGACACCACCAACCACGCCGGCGGGCCCAACGGTGCCGGCGGCTCGGTCGGCGCCGGCCAGCTGGCCTGGCTGGAGCAGCGCCTCGCCGCCCACCACCAGCGCTTCCTGGCGCCCGACGGCACCGAGGTCCGCAGCGGCGGCGACGACCGGCTGGTCGTGGTCTTCAGCCACCACACGTCGTCCACCATGGACGCCACCGACGCCGACCCCGCCCGGCCTGGGGAGCGTCGCATCCTCGGCGGCGAGCTGGTGGCGGCCCTGTTGCGCTATCCCAACGTGGTGGCCTGGGTGAACGGCCACACCCACACCAACGAGGTCGCCGCCCATCGTCGCCCCGACGGTCGCACCAGCGGCTTCTGGGAGATCACCACCGCGAGCCACGTCGACTGGCCCCAGCAGGCCCGCGTGGTGGAGATCGCCGACAACCGCGACGGCACCCTCTCGCTGTTCGGGACGATGATCGAGCACGCCGCTCCCGCCGTGGCCGATCCCGATGCCACCGACGTGGTGGGCCTGGCCGGGCTGGCGCGCGAGCTCGGGGCGAACGACGCCTCGGTGAACCCGGCGGCCAAGTCAGGTGACCGGCTCGCCCGCAACGTGGAGCTGGTGCTGCCCGCGCCGTTCGCCGATCCGGCCGCGGCCCCGCCCACCACCACCACCACCACCACCACGACCGCCCCGGCGCGCCCGTCGGCATCGCCGGGGGGCGGCACGGCCCCGGCCGCCCGGCCGGTGCGCGCCGCACCGAGCTACACCGGCTGAGGGACGCGGCGTCGCCCCGGATGTGGGGTGGGGCCCGCTCGGTAGGCTGACGGGTGCGCCGGTGGAACGAGCCGCCGGTCGGGCCGTCCCTCCCCGGCCCCCCATGAGAGGACCCACGTGAGCGACGACGCCGGCACCCGGACCCACTTCGACCTGATCGTGATAGGCGGCGGTCCGGGCGGGTACGGCGCTGCCCTGTACGGGTCGGCGGCGGGGCTCGACGTGGCGTTGGTGGAGATGGACAAGGTCGGCGGCACCTGCCTGCACCGCGGCTGCATCCCGGCCAAGGAGCTGCTCGAGACCGCCCACGTGTTCCGCACGGTGGGCGAGGCGGCTCGCTTCGGGGTGGGATCGTCGGCGCCCACGCTCGACTTCGGCACCACCATGAGCCGCAAGGCCGAGGTTGTGGGCACGCTGTTCAAGGGCCTGTCCGGCCTGCTCAAGAGCCGCAAGGTCACGCTGTTCGCCGGCGTGGGGACCCTCCAGGCCGACCGCAGCGTCGTGATCGCCGGGCTCGACGGCGAGCGGGCCCAGATCAGCGCCGACGCCGTGATCCTGGCCTCGGGGTCGGCTCCGCGGACGATCCCCGGCTTCTTCGTCGACGGCACCCGCGTGCTCACCTCCGACGAGGTCTTCGAGCTCGCCGAGCTGCCCGCACGGGTGGCCGTCATCGGCGGCGGCGCCATCGGGTGCGAGTTCGCCTCGATGCTCGCCGACCTCGGCAGCCAGGTGACCATCCTCGAGGCCCTGCCCCAGATCCTCCCCTCGGTCGACAAGGACGTGGTCCAGACCGTGCTGCGGTCGTTCAAGGGGCGCGACATCGACGTCCGGACGGCGGTGCGGGTCACCGGCCACACGCCGGGGCCGTCGGGCACCGCCATCCACATCGAGGGTGCCGACGACCTCCCGGTCGACGCGGTGATCGTCTCGGTGGGACGCCGCCCGCTGTCGGACACCCTCGGGCTCGACGCCACGGGCGTGGTGGTCGACGAGCGCGGGTTCGTCGAGGTCGACGAGCTGTGCCGTACCGCGGTCGACGGGGTCTGGGCGGTGGGCGACCTCATCGCCACGCCCGGCCTGGCCCACGTGGGGTACGCCGAGGCCATCTTGGTGATCAAGCAGCTCCTCGGCGAGCCCGCCGTGCCGGTCGACTACGACAAGGTGGCGTGGTGCATCTACAGCCGACCTGAGGTGGCCTTCGTGGGGCTGTCCGAACAGGCGGCGCGAGATGCCGGCCACGAGGTGGTGGCGGCCAAGCACCGCTGGGGCGGCAACAGCCGGGCCCTGATCATCGGTGAGGGCGAGGGCGTGGTGAAGGTCATCGCCGAGAAGCGGGCCGACGGGACCGCCGGGGAGGTGCTCGGCGTGCACATGTCGGGGCCGTGGGTGACCGAGCAGCTCGGCCAGGCGTACCTCGCCGTGAACTGGGAGGCCACCGTCGACGACATCGCCCACTTCATCCAGCCGCATCCGTCCCTGTCGGAGAGCTTCGGCGAAGCCGTGCTCTCCCTCACCGGTCGGAGCCTCAACTCCTGATCTTCCCGGGCCCGCCCGCCGCGCGGCGCCGCCCGACCCCGAACCCCGAGCCGACTCGAACCGAAGGAAGCGCAACCATGGCCGACATCGAGCTCCCCCAGCTGGGAGAGAGCGTCACCGAGGGCACGATCACCCGCTGGTTCAAGGACGTGGGCGATCAGGTGGCCGAGGACGAGCCGCTCTTCGAGGTCTCCACCGACAAGGTCGACTCGGAGGTCCCCTCGCCCGCCAGCGGCTACCTCGTCGAGATCCTGGTGCCCGAGGGCGAGACGGTGGACGTGGGCACCCGCTTGGCCGTGCTGGCCGACGCCCCGTCGGGAGCGGTGGGTGCCGCGCCGACAGAGCCGGCCGCCGCGCCGGCGGAGGCCGAGGCCGCGGCGCCGGTCGCCGCCGAGCCGTTGCCCGAGCCCCTGCCGGGGTGGGCCACGCCCGAGGTCGTCACCGCGGTGACGCCCGGCTCGGCCAGCGATCTCGAGCCGTTGCCCGAGCCGTTGCCCGAGCCCCTGCCGTCCACCCCGCAGCCGGTCGCCACCCCGACACCACCGGTCCCGGCGCCGCCGGTCCCGACACCGGTTGCCGCCGGCCCCGGTCCGGACTCGCCCACGGGTGACGCCCCGCTGCTGTCGCCCGTGGTGCGACGCATGCTGGAGCAGGCCGGGGTGGCCCCCGAGGTCGTGTCGGGCACCGGGATCGGAGGTCGCATCACCCGCGCAGACGTCGAGGAGCACCTCCGCAGCGCCGGTCCGCCTGCGGCGGCGCCGGCTCCTCCCGGCGCGGCACCGGCTCCCGCCGCCGGACCGTCGGCCCGGCCCGCTCGCCCGCAGCCGCCCGCCACGGCGCGGGTGGCCGCCGCGGTGGCGGCATCGGTCGGCACCGAGCACGAGGTGCCCCTCAACAAGATCCGCACCATCACGGCCGAGCACATGGTGCGCTCGCAGGCCACGTCG
>CAZIVZ010000218.1:0-5946 GCA_964542495.1 uncultured Aquihabitans sp. | reverse complement strand
AGCAGGTGTTCGCCGGCGAGGCGACTCGGCTGGCCTACGGCACCGACGAGGCGGCCGAGGGGCGCGACTCGTTCCTGGAGAAGCGCGAGCCGGACTGGTCGCCGTACCCCTGGGCGTACTGAGGCTTCGTGGTGCCGGCCCGGCCGGTTCAGCCGGCGGCCTCGACGACCTCCGCCGGCACCTTCGGTTCGTCGGCCACCTCGCCGATGGTGGCGAAGCCGGCGATGAACAGCGCGACGTCGCCATCGAGCGTGTCGGCCGCCGCGGTCGAGGTGCAATCCTGCGGGGCGAGGGCCTGGCCGAGGTCGCCGTCGAGGTCGGCTTCGGTCTCCTCGATGCCGCGGACCTCGCCGGTGGCGCACGAGGGCACGTTGAGGTTGGTGACCGCCACGGGCTGGTCACCGGCGGCGATGGCCGCACGGTTGTCGTCGAGCCAGTCGAGGATGAACGGCAACGCCGCTTCGTAGTCGTAGGTGTCGCCGGTGCCCTGGCTGGTGGCCAGCGCGGGGATCCCCCGCTCGACGGCGGCACGGGCGGCGCCCACCGTGCCCGACAGGTCGACGGCCGGTCCGACGTTCTGACCCTCGTTGATGCCGGTGATGACCAGGTCCGGCTCCAGACCCAGGTCGTCGATCGCCACGCGCACGGCGTCGGCCGGGAAGCCGTCGACCGCCTTGGCGGGGTGCCCGCCGGCCAGCTCGACGTCGGTGACGGCCAGCTCGCCCTCGGTGGACTTGCCGCCGGTGCCGCTCTGCTGTGTGAGCGGGGCGACCACGGTGACCTCGACGCCCTCGACGGCGTCGAGGGCGTCCACCAGGGCGTCGATGCCCTCGGCCTGGTAGCCGTCGTCGTTGCTCACGAGGATCCGCAGCGGTTCGGTGGCGGCCTCGGTGGTGGTCGCCGCTTGGGCGGTGGTGGTGGTTGTGGTGGCACCCTCCTTGGCGCCGTCGTCGTCGGAACCGCCGCAGCCGACGAGGACGATCAAGGCGGCGAGGGTGAGCGCAGCAGCGCTTCGGCCGGGGTGGGAGTTGGACACGTCGGACCTCACAAGGGGTGGTTCAGGGTGGTTCAGGCGATTCGGGACGTTGGCGCAGAATCTGCGCAGATTCTGCGCCAACGGACGAACGGGGACATCTGCGACGGGTGGGGCCGATCGCTGCGGCGCTCTGGGTCGAGAATCGGCTCGCAGAGAGCCAGATCGATACCCAGAACCCCGCGGACTGGTGTGGCGGGTGGGATCAGGCGGCGGGGGCCGGGCGTGTTCCGCGCAACAGGCGGCCGGGGTGCTCTCCGGTTGCCTCGCCGTCGCGGAAGGTGATCACGCCGGACTTCACCGTGGCGAGGTAGCCCTCCGCCCGCTGGACCAGGCGCCGCCCACCCGCGGGGAGGTCGGCCTGCACCTGCGGGGTCAGCAGGCGCAACCGCTCGAAGTCGATCACGTTCACGTCGCCCACCAGCCCCGGCGCCAGCACCCCGCGATCGCCCAGCCCGTACAACCGGGCCGTGCCGCTGGTCTGGCGGGCCACCACCAGCTCCAGCGGCAGCCGCTCGCCCCGCGCACGGTCCCGCACCCAGTGGGTGAGCATCCAGGTGGGCATCGACGCATCGCAGATCGTGCCGACGTGGGCACCGCCGTCGGCCAGGCCGAGCACCGCTGCCGGGTGGAGGAGCATCTCGCGCGTGCTGTCGGAGTTGCCGTCGCTGTAGTTGAGGATCGGCAGGTAGAGCAGGCCCCGACCATCGTCGGCGAGCATGGCGTCGAGCGCCACCTCGATCACCGAGCGCCCGCTGGCCGCGGCCACCGCCGCCACCGACGCCTCCGGCCCGGGCTCGTAGTCGGGCGGATCGCCCAGCACGTACGTGCGCTCGGCGGCGTGGGCCAACTGGGCCGCGGTGTCGGCGTCGGGCTCCCAGGCCAGCAGCTCGGCCCGGCCCTCGGCGGAGCGGAGCCGGGCCAGCTGCTCGTGGCGGGGCCGACCGGCGAGGGCCTGGTAGGCGGGGACGGCATCGATGAACGAGAACGTGGTCTCGAGGCCCGAGAGCAGTCCCGTGGGCCGACCCGCCACCTGGGGCACGAGGGCCACGCCGGACTCCGCGGCGATCCGGGACTCCTCGAGCATCTCCCGCCACAGGTCGGGGGCGGAGTCCACCTGCAAGAGGGCGAACGACACCGGTTGGCCGATCTGCTCGGCCAACCGGCGCATCCACGCCACCTCCTGCATCGGCGCCACCACGTCCTCGCCCGCGGCCCCGGTGGGCGCCAGCTCGAACACCCCCGTGCCCAGCTCCCCCAGCACCGCGCCGATCCCGAACAGCTCGTCTTCTGCCGCGTACGTGCCCGGCACCGGTTCGCCGTCGATGGCGCGGTGGGCGATGGTTCGGCTCGTGGAGAACCCGAGGGCACCGGCCGCCAAAGCCTCCCGCACGATCTCGGCCATGGCCGCGATGTCGTCGGGCGTGGCCGGCTCGTTGCGGGCACCTCGCTCGCCCATCACGTAGGCCCGTACCGCCCCGTGGGCGATCTGGGTGCCGAGGTCGACGGTCCACCGCCGACGATCCAGGGCGTCGAGGTACTCGGGGAACGTCTCCCAATCCCAGGTGAGGCCCTCGGCGAGCGCCGTGCCCGGGATGTCCTCCACCCCCTCCATGAGCCCGATCAGCCAGTCGTGGCGATCGGGCCGGGCCGGGGCGAACCCCACCCCGCAGTTGCCGGCCACCAGGGTGGTGACCCCGTGCCACGAGCTGGGCGCCAGCTCGGCGTCCCACGTGGCCTGCCCGTCGTAGTGGCTGTGGATGTCGACCCAGCCGGGGGTGACGAGCGCGCCGTCGGCGTCGACCTCGTGGCGGCCTCGGTCGGCCACCTGGCCCACGGCGGCGATGCGACCGTCGTCGATGGCGACGTCGGCGGTGCGGGCGTCGCCCCCCGTGCCGTCGACCACGCGGCCACCGCGGATCACCAGGTCGTGTGCCATGCCTTCGTCCTGTCCCGCCGCTCCCCTGAACGGCGCTGGACGGCCAACTCTAGGAAGCCGCCTGGCCGGGTGGGGGCCACGGCGCTACCAGGGATCGATGCCGGGGCGCTTGCGGCCGGTGCGGGGAGCGGCCGCGGGTGCCGACGCGAGCGCGTGCAGGACCCGGTCACGGGTCTCGGCGGGGTCGATGACGTCGTCGATCTCGAGGTGCGCGGCCATGTTGAGCGCCTGGCCGTGGCGATGGGCGGCCTCCACCATGGCGTCGAAGGCGATCTGGCGCTCGACGGGGTCGGCGATGGCCTCGAGCTCGGCTCGGAACCCCAGCCGCACCGCGCCCTCGAGCCCCATCCCCCCGAACTCACCGGTGGGCCACGACAGCGTGACCACCGGCGCCTGGAAGCTGCCGCCGGCCATGGCCATGGCGCCGAGGCCGTAGCCCTTGCGCAGCACCACGGTGACCAGCGGGACGGTGAGCGAGGCCCCCACCACGAACAGCCGGGCGAAGCGCCGGACCTGGGCGCGCTCCTCGGCCTCGGGGCCCACCAGGAACCCCGGGGTGTCGCACAGCGACAGCACGGGAAGGTCGTACGCGTCGCACAGCTGGAGGAAGCGCGCCGCCTTGTCGGCCGCGTCGGCGTCGATGGCGCCGCCGAGCACCGCGGGATCGTTGCCGAACACCCCGACCGGGCGACCGTCGAGGCGGGTGAGGGCGGTGAAGATCGCGGTGCCGTAGTCCCGCCGCAGCTCGAGCACCGACCCCTCGTCGGCCAGCCCGTGGAGCACGGACCGCACGTCGTAGACCGTCTTGCGGTGCTCGGGCACGGCGTCGCGCAACCGGGCCTGGTCGGGCACTGCGCCGGGCGCCACCGGGCCCTGGAAGTAGGCCAGGTACCGCTGGGCCACCTCGACGGCCTCGGCCTCGTCGGCCACCGCCACGTCCACGACGCCGTTGGCCACCTGCACGTCGATCGGCCCGATGTCCTCCGGACGGAAGCTGCCCAACCCGCCACCTTCGACCATTGCGGGGCCGCCCATGCCGATGTTGGCGTCGGCCGTGGCGATCACCACGTCGCAGCAGCCGAGCAGCGCGGCGTTGCCGGCGAAGCACCGGCCGGCGGCGATCCCCACCGTCGGCACCAGCCCCGACAGGCGGGCGAACAGCTCGAAGGCCCGGGTGTCGAGACCGGCGATCACGGGTACGTCGGTGTCGCCGGGGCGGCCGCCTCCGCCCTCGGCGAAGAGCACGACGGGCAGCCGCAGGCGGGCCGCCAGCTCGAAGAGGCGGTCCTTCTTCGCATGGTTCCGCTGACCCTGCGTACCGGCCAGGACCGTGTAGTCGTACGCTACCACCGCGCACCGGGCCCGGTCCGCGGCGACGAGGTGGCCGTTCACGCGACCGATCCCGGTGATGAGCCCATCGGCCGGGGTCCGCCGCTCGAGGTCCTCTCGCGACCGCCGTGACGACTGGGCCGCGAACGCGAACCCGCCGTACTCCTCGAAGGTGCCCGGGTCGCACAGGGCGGCCACGTTCTCGCGCGCCGTGCGCTGGCCGCGCCCGTGGCGCTTGGCCACCGCCTCCGGACGGGCGGCGTCGTCGAGCAGGGCGCGGCGCCGACGCAGCTCGGCCAGGTCGGTCCGCTCGGAGGCACCGCCGTCGGCCGGCCCGAGACCCGCGCCACCGACCTCACCGGCTCCGGCCGCCGCACCCACCGCCACCAGCTCGGCCAGCAGATCGCCGGCCACGACGGCCTCGCCCGGTGTCACCGCGAGGGCGGTCACGGACGACCGCGCCGGAGCCACCACCGGGTGCTCCATCTTCATGACCTCGAGCACCACCACCACGGCGCCGGCTTCCACGGTGGCGCCGACCGGCACCGGGAGCGAGGCGACCGTGGCCGCCATGGGGGCGAGCAGCGGGACCGGCGCGGGCGGAGGAGCTTCGGACGGGGCCATTGCGCAGACCTACCACGCCCGGCGGGCATCGGTCGGTCCAGCGGCGCCGGGTCAGTCCGCCAGGGCGGGCTCCGCGTCCTGCGGTGATCCCTCGACCGTGCCCAACCCGTGGCCGGCCTTGATCCGGACGGTCTCCAGGAACCGGTGAACGGCCTCGGACGTGACCAGCGTGCGCGGCGAGTCGAAGACCTCGAAGGCGTGCTGGGCACCCGGGAGCTCGGCGTACACGACCGGGTTGGTGGATGCCGCCCGCAGCATGGCGGCGAACGAGCGGGCCTGCTCGACGGGGACGAGCGAGTCGTTCTCGCCGTGGATGATGAAGAACGGCGGCGGGTCGTGGTCCACCCACGACATGGACGACGCCTGCTCCCACACGTCGAAGGCGTCGGTGCGGCTGGCCTTCATGACCAGGCGCTCGAGCATGCCGTCCATGTCGGCACGACCCGTCCCGTCCCGGTTCGTGAGGTCGTACACGCCGTAGATCGGCACCGCCGCCACCACGGACGTGTCGGCGTCCTCGAAGCCGGGCTGGAACGCCGGCTCGTCGGCGGTGAGGGCGGCGAGCGAGCTCAGGTGCCCGCCGGCCGATCCACCGGTGATGCACACGAAGTCGGGATCGCCGCCGTGGTCGGCGATGTTGTCCTTGACCCAGGCCAGCGCCCGCTTCACGTCGACGATGTGATCGGGCCAGGTGGCCCGCGGGCTCAGGCGGTAGTTGATCGCCACGCACACCCAGCCCCGCTCGGCCATGTGGGTGAGCAGCGGCAGGGCCTGCTGCTCCTTGCTACCGATCACCCACGCGCCACCGTGCACCTGCACGAGCACCGGCGCCTTGCCGTCGGGCGCCAGGTCCGGTCGTCGCCACACGTCGAGCTCGTTGCGCCGGCCGGCGTCGCCGTAGCGGATGGAGGGGCCGTGGACGTAGCGGCGGTGCCGGCGGGTGAGCGGCCCGGCGGCGATGCGCCGGCGATCGAGCCCGCCGCGAGGTGGCGGCGCGACCGCACCCGGGCGCACCAGGTCG
>CAZIVZ010000217.1:0-5946 GCA_964542495.1 uncultured Aquihabitans sp. | reverse complement strand
GCCTACGAGGACGCGCTCGCGGCGGCGTCGCCCGACCCGATCGCCACCGAAGGCCGCAGTGGCGACGACGAGTACCTCATGTACACCGGCGGCACCACCGGCCGGCCCAAGGGCGTGGTGTGGCGCCAGGAGGACGCGTTCTACGCGTGCATCGGCGGCGGCGACCCGATGCGCCTGGTGGGTCCCATCGACGATCCCGCGCAGCTCGTCGAGCGGATCGTGCCGGCGTTCTCGTTCTTGCCCCTCGCCCCGCTCATGCACGCGGCGGCCCAGTGGACCACGTGGTCGTGGCTGCTCGCCGGGGGCAAGACCGTCCTCATGCCGGGGCGCCTGCACGGCCCCACCGTCTGGCAGGCGGTGGTGGACGAGGGGGTCAACTCGCTCACCGTGGTGGGCGACGCCGTGGGTCGCCCGCTCGTGGAGGCCTGGGAGGCCGAGCCCGAGCGCTGGGACGTCGCCAACCTCTTCGCCATCTCCAACGGCGGCGCGCCCATGTCGCCCACGCTGAAGTCCCGCCTGGCCGAGCTGTTCCCGGGCCGGGCCATCGTCGACGGCTTCGGTTCGTCCGAGAGCGGGGTCCAGGGCTCGCAGCGACTCCAGGCCGGCGACCCCATCACCGGCCTGGCCCGCTTCGCCCCGGGGCCGATGACCGGCGTGTTCGACGACGCCCTCCGACCGGTGGCGCCGGGTTCGGGCGTGATCGGCCGGGTGGCCAACGCCGGTCGCCTCCCGCTCGGCTACCTGAACGACGCGGCCAAGACCGCCGAGACCTTCGTGGAGGTCGACGGGAAGCGGTACTGCTTCACCGGCGACCTGGCCACCGTGGAGGCCGACGGCACCATCCAGCTGCTCGGGCGCGGCTCGCTGTGCATCAACACCGGGGGCGAGAAGGTCTTCCCCGAGGAGGTGGAGTCGGTGCTGGTGGACCACCCCGCCGTGGCCGACGTGCTGGTGGTGGGCACGCCCGACGAGCGGTGGGGGAGCACCGTGACCGCCGTGGTGGAGCCCGTCGACGCCGACGCGCCTCCGTCGCTCGACGACCTGCGCACCCACGCCCGCGCCCACCTCGCCGGGTTCAAGATCCCGAAGCGCCTCGTGATCGTCGACCGCGTGGTGCGCTCACCCGCCGGCAAGGCCGACTACCGCTGGGCGCAGGCCACCGCCACCGCCGGGGTCGAAGACCAAGGTTGATCAGAAGCGGCCGTGGCGACCCTCGCCGGCGGTGAAGCGCGACGCGCCATCCACGGCTTCGCCGCTGGCGAGGGTCTCGGTGCCGTGGTGGTACTCGGTGAGGAGGGCGTCATCCAGGTCGAGCGACCACTGCTCGTAGGACGAGAGCCGGTCGTTGCGCAGGCACACCTGGGGGAAGGCGGCGATCTGGGTGGCCAGCTCCACCGCCGCATCGAGCGCCCCGCCGGGCTCGGTGATGCGGTTGGCCAGGCCCATGGCCAGCGCCTCGGCCCCCTGCACGCCGCGGCCGGTGAGGATGAGGTCGAGGGCGTGGCTGTGGCCGATCAGACGGGGCAGGCGGATCGTGCCCCCGTCCACCAGCGGCACGCCCCAGCGCCGGCAGTAGACGCCGAAGGTGGCGTCCGACGCCGCCACCCGGAGGTCGCACCACACGGCGAGCTCGAGGCCGCCCGCCACGGCATGGCCCTCGACGGCGGCGATGACCGGCTTGGTGAGCAGCATCCGGGTGGGGCCCATGGGGCCCGGGCCGTCCTCGAGCACGCGGTTGCCGCGCCCCTCGCTGATCCCCTTCAGGTCGGCCCCGGCGCAGAACGTGCCGCCGGCGCCGGTGAGCACCGCGACGGCCACCGAGGGGTCGTCGTCGAACGCGGCGAAGGCGGCCTCGAGCGCGTCGGCGGTGGGGCGGTCGACGGCGTTGCGGACCTCGGGACGGTCGATCGTGACGATCCGGACCGGCCCCCGGTCCTCCACCAGCACCGACGCGGCACCGGCCACCTCAGGCACCGACCGGGGAGAGGGGGGCGACGGGGGAGAAGCGCACCGGCATGGACTCGTAGCCCGACACGAAGTTGGCGGCCCGGTAGGCGGGCTCCTCGGGCGAGACGAGCTCGAGGTCCGGCAGGCGGGCCAAGAGCTGCTCGAACATCACCCGCAGCTCGAGGCGGGCCAGGCTGTTGCCGAGGCAGAAGTGGGTGCCGAAGCCGAACGCCACGTGGTCGTTGGGGGTGCGCTCCACGTCGAAGCGGAACGGGTCGTCGAACACGTCCTCGTCGCGGTTGGCCGACGGGTACAGCAGCAGCACGTTGTCGCCCTCGTGGATCTGCTGGCCGCCCACCTCCACGTCTCGCGTGGCCGTGCGGTTCATGTTCTTGATGGGGGTGACCCACCGCAGCATCTCCTCGATGCCGACGGTGAGCTTGGCGGGGTCGGCGGCCAGGAGGTCCCACTGGCGGCGGTCGGCCAGGAGCTGCCACGCCCCGCCAGAGATGACGTGGCGGGTGGTCTCGTCGCCCCCGATCAGGATGAGCAGCGACTCGTGGACGAGCTCGTCGTGGCTCAACACGTCGCCGTCGACCTCGGCGTGGCAGAGCACGCTCATCAGGTCGTCGCGCGGCTCGGCCTTGCGGTCGGCGATCACCGAGGTGGCGTACTCCGTGTAGCCGATGAAGGCCTCGGTGGCCGGACCGATCGACTCGGGGTCGCCGGTGAGGGCGGTGAGCATGGCGTCGCTCCAGGTCAGGAGCTGGTCGCGGTCCTCGGGGGCCACGCCGAGGTCGTTGCCGATCATGATCAGGGGCAGGGGAGCGGCGATGTCCCACACGAAGTCGCACTCGCCGCGCTCGGCCACCCGGTCGATGATCTGGTCGCACACGGCGCGCACCTCGTCTTCGCGCTCGCGCACCCGGGCCGGGGTGAAGCCCTTGTTGATGAGCTTGCGGCGGCGCAGGTGCTCGGGGTCGTCCATGTCGATCATCATCGGGATGGCGTCGGCGTCGGCCCGGATCCCCTTGGCGTTGGAGAACGTGGCCGGGTCCTTGGAGATCGCCTTGAGGTCGGCGTGGCGGCTGATGCCCCAGGCGGTGCCGTCCCAGTAGACGGGGGCGTTGGCCCGCATCCAGGTGAAGGCTTCGTGGGGGTTGCTGCCCCAGAACGCTCCGCTCACGAAGTCGATGTCGCCGCGGGTGGGGTGATCGGGCACCGGCATGGCCTCCAAGATCTGACGGGTCGTCATATTGTGTCCACCGTGAGCGCCGCAGCCCAAGAAGTGGTGTCCGATGCCCCCGGGGGCCCGCCCATCCCGCTGGGCCGACGGGTGGAGCTCCCCGGACGCGGCACCACGTTCGTGCGCGAGCTCGCCGGCCCTCCGGGGGCGCCCACCGTGTTGTTGCTGCACGGCCTCGTGGCCAGCGGCGGGCTCAACTGGTTCCAGGCGTTCGACCCGCTCGCCGAGCACTTCAACGTCGTGGCGCTGGACCACCGCGGCCACGGCCGGGGCATCCGCTCGTGGCGCCGGTTCCGCCTGGCCGACTGCGCCGACGACGCCGCCGCCCTGCTGGACGCGCTCGGCATCGACCACGCGATCGTGGTCGGCTACTCCATGGGCGGGCCCATCGCCCAGCTGCTCTGGCACCGCCACCCCACCAAGGTGTCGGGCCTGGTGTTCATCGCCACCAGCAACCGGTTCGTGCCCGGCGTGCGCGAGCGGCTGGTGTTCGTCACCGCGGTGACGGCGCTGGCCGGGTCCACCCGCGTGGGCCAGCTCGCCACCCGCATCCCGGTGGCGGCCTACCAGCGCCAGGTGCCCCCGGCGGTGCGGGCCCGGCCCGACAGCCTCACCAGCTGGGCGTCGGCCGAGATGCGCCGCCACGATCCCCGGCTCGTCGCCGAGGCCCTGGCCGCGGTGAGCAGCTTCGACAGCCGAGGCTGGCTCAACGAGGTCGACGTGCCCACCACGATCATGGTCACCAGCCACGACAAAGCCGTGCCCGCCCAGGAGCAGCTCCGCCTCCTGCTCGCCATCCCGCACGCGCAGGTGAACCAGTACGACGAGGGCCACACCTGGTGCGCCAAGCCCTCCTTCGGCCCGGCGGTGGCCGCCACCTGCCGCGCCCTCGCCGCCAACCCCTGAGGCGACGCGCCGCTCCCATCACGCGCTGGAGGCCCTTGCGTTCTGGGTGTCTGCAGGTACTCTCGCTACGTATGCGTAGCAGTCCCACGATCTCGGGCGAATCGGACTCAACCCGACCACCTGGACAAGGGGACGAACGCATGCCGATCCGTGCCTTCGGGCGTCGCAGATGAGCTGGCGCGGGGTCGGTGCGCTGGCGGTCACGTGCGCGCTCGCCAGCGGGATCGTGGCCGCTGGGTGCACGTTCGGCTACGACGGCGGTGATTCGAGCCGGACCCAGCTGTGCGACGTCCTCGAGACCGAGATCGGCGGTCGTTCCGGCTCGACCTCGTCCAGCCTGGTCGATCTGATCGACGAGCTCGCGGCCGATCCGGCGGGTCGGCCACCGGCCTCGCTGGCCATCGCGGTGTCCTACCGCTCGAAGGTGGACGTGTACGACACGCTGGGTCCCTATCGGCCGGCGATCGAGTACGTGGCTCGGGCCGGTGCTCGCCCGGCCGATGTTCCAGCCGGGATCGCCGCGCCGACCGGGCGGGTGCTGCGCAGCGCCCGCTCCGCCGATCAGGCGATCGCCGGTGGTGCCTGTTCGCGGTAGGTGGGCAGCCCGCCCTCACGGGTCGGGCCGAACAAACAACCGGACATGTCGGACAATTTCGGGGTGTTCCTTGCGATCGAACAGGTGTTCGTGTAGCCTGGCTCCATGCCCACCACCGCCCCTGCTACCGCTGAGCTTCGAGCTTCGGTTCTGTCGTTGGTGGCCGCCTTGGATCCGGCGGTGCTGTCGGGGGAGTCGGCGGCGGTGGTGGTGCGGGATCTGGCGGTGATCGAGAAGGCGGCGGCCACGGGGCGGATGTTCGCGGCGTTGCGGGTGGCCCAGAGCGATGCGTGGCGGGGCCAGGGCCACGCGTCGGCGGCGGACTGGCTCGCGGCGCAGTGCGGGATCACCGTGCGCGAAGCCGCGTCGCAGCTCGGCACCGCCAAGAAGGCCGAGGAGCTCCCGAAGACCAAGGCGGCCATGCGCAAGGGCGACCTGTCACCGGATCAGGCCGAAGCGGTCACCGGCGCCGCGGCGGCCGATCCGGGGGTGGAGGACTCGTTGTTGGACTCGGCCCGCAACGACACCACCTCCCAGCTGCGAGACAAGGCCGCCAAGGCGAAGGCCGCGGCGACCGATTCGGCCACCCGGGAGCGGCGGATCCGTGCCGGGCGGTCGATGCGGACCCGCACCGACGCCGACGGCGCGTTCTGCTTGTGGCTGCGCGGCCCGGCCATCGACGGGGTGCGGCTCCAAGCCCTGCTGCGACCCTTCGAGGAACAGGCCTTCCGCACCGGACGCAGCGACGGCGTGCGCGACACCTTCGAGAACCGCTCCTACGACGCCTTCTTCGCCCTGCTCGCGCACCTCCAAGCCGGCGGCACCGCCACGGCACCCCAACCCGGGGCGCCTGAACCCGCGGCCCCGGCCCCGGCCCCGGAGGCCGCCGCCGCCACGGCTGCGGACCGGCCGACGGAAGAGCCGCGACCGGGACCGGGCTCGGGGCGAGCGCCAGCGGCCGGCGGGTCCGCGCCACCCCGTGCACCCACCGCGCCACCTCCGAAGCCCGCCCGGCCACCGGGTGGCAACAACATCAAGGTCATCGTCCGCATCGACCACACCGCGCTCGCCCGCGGCCACACCGTCGCCGGCGAAACCTGCGACGTCGCCGGGCTCGGACCGATCTCGGTCGAGACCGCCAAAGCGCTCATGGCCGACGCCTTCCTCGCCGCCGTCATCACCAAAGGCCGCGACGTACTCAACGTCGCCCACCTCGGACGCGGGCTCAACGCCCACCAACGCACCGCCCTCG
>CAZIVZ010000216.1:0-5951 GCA_964542495.1 uncultured Aquihabitans sp. | reverse complement strand
AGGTCGGTTGCGAGGTCGGTTGCGAGGTCGGTTGCGGGGCGCGGAGGGCGGCGAAGCCCGGCTTGATCAGGTCGTCGATGATCCGCAGGCGGCGGTCGAAGGGCCAGAACGCGCTCTTCATGGCGTTGGTGGTGAGCCACTGCAGGTCGTCCCACCCCCAGTCGAACGCCTGGTGGAGCTTCCACAGCTCCTCGGAGAGCGTGATGGCGCTCATGAGCCGGTTGTCGGTGTTGACCGTCACCCGGAACCGCAGGTCGCGCAGCAGCTTGATGGGGTGCTCCTCGACGGAGGCGCAGACCCCGGTGTGCACGTTGGACGTGGGGCACATCTCGAGCGGCACCCGGCGGTCCCGCACGAACGCCGCCAACCGGCCGAGCTGCGCGTGGCCGTCGGGGTCCACCGTGATGTCGTCGACGATCCGCACGCCGTGGCCGAGCCGCTCGGCACCGCACAGCTGGAGCGCCTCCCAGATCGACGGCAGCCCGAAGGCCTCACCGGCGTGGATGGTGATGTGCGAGTTGGCCTGGGCGATGGTGCGGAAGGCGTCGAGGTGGCGAGAGGGCGGGTTGCCGGACTCGGAGCCGGCGATGTCGAAGCCCACCACGCCCTCGTCTCGGTGGCGCAGCGCGACCTCGGCGATCTCCTTGGAGTGGGCGGCGTGGCGCATGGCGGTGACGATGAGCCCGACCTCGATGGGGCGGCCCTCGGCGCCGCGGGCCATGCCGGCGAGCATGGCCTCCACCGCCTGGTCGGGGTCCAGCCCGCGGTCGATGCACAGCTCCGGCGCCATGCGGACCTCGGCGTAGACCACCCCGTCGTCGGCCAGGTCCTCGACGCACTCGAAGGCCACCCGCTCGATGGACTCGTGGGTCTGCATGCACGCCACGGTGTGCTCGAATGTCTGGAGGTAGAGGTCGAGGTCCCGCCGGTTGGCACCCTCGGTGAACCAGGCCTGGAGCTCGCCGGGGTCGGTGGTGGGCAGGGCGTGGCCCGCCTCGGCGGCCAGCTCGATCACCGTCTCGGGCCGCAACCCGCCGTCCATGTGGTCGTGGAGCACCACCTTGGGTGCCCGGCGGATGGCCGCCTCGGTGAGGTGCTGGGTCATGGGCCGAGGGTACCGGCGCCGTCGAAGCCTCGGAGCGGCAACGCCGGGTCGCGCTGGAGCCAGTTGTCGGCCGGGTAGCGGGCCGCGCCGTCGATCACGTGCACGGCGTAGGCGTGGCGGCTGCGATCGCTGCGGTTGACGTCGCTCCAGTGGGGGAGCAGGCCGTGCAGCACCACGAGCGTGCCCGCCGGCGCCTCGAGCGGCACCAGCTCCGGTCCACCGGGTGCGGGCAGCGGCGTGGCATCGAGCTCGTCGAAGCGGGCGCCGGCCACCGGATCCTGCACGAACCGTCGCCGCAGCGGGCCCCGGTGGCCGCCGGGTTGGGCCCACAGGCACCCGTTGTCGACGGTGGCGTCCTGGAGGGCCACCCAGAAGCCCACCACCGTGGAGGGCTCGGTGCAGAGGAACGTGGCGTCCTGGTGGCAGGCCACCTCGCCCCCGATGTGGGGGCCCTTGAAGATGTACATCGACTGCACCAGCAGCGGGCGGGCGAACCCCACCGACGCGGCCGTCCCGGCGATGGCGGGCTGGCGGCTGAAGGCGTCGAACCTCGGGTCGAGGTCGTGCAGGGCGTGGCCGATCTTGTTGATCGACTCGGCCTTGGGGCGGCGGAGCCGGCCGTCGGGCGCGAACGCCTCCTCCTCGAAGAAGCACGAGATCCGACTGGCCGAATCGAGGAAGTACCGGTCGGTGGTGCGGGTCTGCTCGTGGGTGGTGAAGATCGACACCGTGGACGGGTCGAAGCCGTCGACGATCGCCTCGGCCCGGGCGATCAGCTCCTCGCAGTGCCCCACGTCGACGGCCCCGGGCAGCACCACGAACCCGTCTCGCACCCAGCGGGCGAGCTGCTCGGTGGTGAGCGTGCCGGTGGCGCTCACCGGCTCACCGGCTCACCGGCCGGCCGGGCGCGAGGTCCAGGCGTCGGCGGCGGCGATGGCCACGTGGGCGGCCCGGTCCACCGCGGCGTCCTTCTCGGCCAGGTCGGGGTGCTCGTCCTCGGTGCGCTGGGCGATGATCCCCACCACGCAGCCCGCCGTGAAGCGGTACACCGACCCCATCTTGAACAAGGTGCCGGCCTCCATCTCGAAGTTGAGGACCCCGAGCCCGGCGTACTCGTCGATCATCCCCTGCACCCGGCGCAGGAGGTGCGGGTTGGCCGACGACGCCGACCGCTCCTGGCCCTCGTAGAACGTGTCGGCCGATGCCATGATCCCCACGTGGTGGTCGATGCCGAGCCGGTGGGCGGCGTCGGCGAGCGTCACGGTGAGGAACGGGTCGGCAACGGCGGGGTACTGGGGCGGGGCGATGTCGTCGGCTGCACCCTGGTTGGTGAGGGCGCCCGAGCCGATGACCACCGAGCCCACCCGGACCCGGTCCTGGATCGAGCCGCTGGTGCCCACCCGGATGATCGTGCGCGCCCCGAGCTGCACGAGCTCGTTGACCACGATGCTCATCGACGGCGCCCCCATCCCGCTGGTGGCGCAGATCACGGGGTGCCCGCCCGGCAGCCGGGCGAGGAAGGAGTCGAGGCCGCGGTTGCGGGAGAGGTCGGCCTCGTGGGCGAGCAGCTCGTTGGCGATGAGCTCGGAGCGACCCGGGTCGCCGCTCAACAGCACGGTGTCGGTGCCGTCGGGTAGGTCCGAGCGGCCGAAGCCGACGTGGTAGAGCCGGTCGCCGCCGGCGCCCGGGCCGGTCATCGCCCGACCGGCCCGGTGGCGCGACCGGGCAGGTCGGCCGGACCGAACGCACCGGGGAGCAGGGAGTCGAGCGTGACCACCCCGGCATCGGTCTCCACCAGCAAGCCGGGCCCACCGAGCTCGAAGAGCACTTGGCGGCAGCGACCGCACGGGGCGAGGTACTCGCCGTCGCCGCCCACCACGGCCAGCGCCACCAGGCGCCCACCCCCCGAGGACACCAGGGCCGACGCCACCGAGCACTCGGCGCACAGCGTGAGGCCGTACGACGCGTTCTCCACGTTGGCGCCGGTGACGACACGGCCGTCGTCGACCAGCGCCGCCGCCCCGACGTGGACCCCGGAGTAGGGGGCGTAGGCCAGGGCGCTCATGCGGCGGGCCTCGGTGCGCAGGTGCTCCCACGGCGGCTCGTGCGGCTCGGGGGTGTGGGCGGTGTGGGGGAGGTCGATCACTTGCCGCTCCGGCGCCAGATCTTGCCGTCGGCCGCCGGCATGCGGAGGCGCTGCGAGGCGAAGGCCAGCACCACCAGGGTGGTGATGTGCGGGAAGTAGGGGATGATCTCGCGCGGGAGCTCGTCGGTGTTGGCGTACCAGAGCCAGAAGCCCACCGCGAACGCCAGCAGCACCGCCGCGGACCGCCAGCGCCGGGCCACGGCGCTGCGCAGGGCGAGCAGCACGAACACCATGGATCCCACCACCAGCAGGGCGTGAGCGGTGGCGTCCACCTGCGACTGCATGGAGTCCATGAAGCCGAACAGGCCCGCGCCGGCGAGTAGGCCGCCGGGCATCCAGTTGCCGAAGATCATGGCGGCGAGGCCGATGAAGCCCCGCCCGCCGGTCTGGCCGCTCTGGAACCGTTCGGAGAAGAGGTACACGAGGCTCACGCCGCCCAGCCCGGCCATGGCACCCGACACGGTGACGGCCAGGTACTTCACGCCGTAGACCTTCACGCCCAGGCTGTCGGCGGCGTCGGGGTCCTCGCCGGCGGAGCGCAGGCGCAGGCCGAGCGGTGTCTTCCACAGCAGGTACCAGGTGATCGGGAACAGCGCCAGGGCGATCACCACCAGCATCGACACGTTCGTGGTGAACGCCAGCAGCATCCGCGCCAGGTCTGAGAGGAAGAACCGGCCCTGGCCGGCCAGCTCCCGAAGCGGGCGCTCGAGGAACGGGACGAGGTCGACGTTGGTGATGGTGTTGTCGAACTGGGGGGACTCCTTGGTGGCCCCTTCCCACGTGGTGGTGGTGAGGAAGTCGGTGACCCCGAGGCCGAGGAGGTTGATGGCCACGCCCGAGATGATGTGGTCGACCCCGAAGCCAACGGTGGCCACCCCGTGCAGGAGGCCGCCGGCGGCACCGCCGAGCACGCCGATGGCCACGCCCTGCCACGACCCGTAGGTGAGCGCGCCCCACGCGCCGAACCAGGTGCCGAGCACCATCATCCCCTCGAGGCCGATGTTGACCACGCCGGCGCGCTCGGCCCACAGGCCGCCGAGGCCGGCGAGGGCGATGGGGATCGACAGCTGGAGCGCCGAGCGGAAGGTGCCCTCAGCGGTGAGCTGTCCGGCGTCGGTGATCACGCGGGCCAGCGACAGCACGCCCACGCCCAGCACCACGTACGCGACCAGGCGGAGCCCGCGCGGCAGCCGGCTCCAGGGGTCGGCGGGGGCCTCGGCGGCGTCGGGCGGGCCGGGCGCGGGTGCCGCGGCGGGCGATGTGTCGACGGCGGTCATGCCGGCACCACCTCCGGCTGCGAACCGCCACCGGAACCGGGGTCGGGCTCGGCCCCCTCGTACTCGCGCCGCAGGTGGGCCGCCTCCTGGCGCAGGCCGATGCGGCGGACCACCTCGTAGGCGATCACCACCGACAGCACGGTGACGCCCTGGAGGATGGCGGTGATCTGCTTGGGCAGCTCGTTGCTCGACAGGGGGGTCTGGAGCGCGTCCATGAATGCCCACAGAAGCGCGGCGAAGGCGATGCCCACCGGGTGGTTGCGTCCGAGCAGGGCCACCGCGATCCCGGTGAAGCCGAGGCCGGCGATCACCGACACGTCGGTGTAGCGGCCGGCGTCGCCCATGATGTTGTTGAGGCCGATCAGCCCGGCGATGCCGCCCGAGAGCAGCAGGGCGGTGACGATCATCCGCTTGGCGTTCACGCCGCTGGCCTGGGCCGCCTCGTCGTTGACGCCGCTGGCGCGCAGGTCGTAGCCGAACCGAGTGCGCCAGATGATCACGTGGTAGATCACGCCCACCAGGGCGGCCACGAGGATGAACGACTGCACCCGGCTCGACGAGGGGAGGTCGATCCCGATCGAGCTGAGCACCCCGTTGAGCGAGGGGAGCCGACCGGACTGGTCGAGCGGCACCGTGCCCACCGTGCCGGGGTACTTGCCCCGCGGTGCCCGGAAGAAGCGCTCGAGCAGGAAGGCGGTGAC
Source organism: uncultured Aquihabitans sp. (assembly GCA_964542495.1). GTDB lineage: Bacteria > Actinomycetota > Acidimicrobiia > Acidimicrobiales > Iamiaceae > Aquihabitans. The sequence goes on along the minus strand of CAZIVZ010000216.1, from coordinate 722 downwards.
GCCGAAGGCGATGGAGTTGAGCATGATCGACGAGATCACCTCGCTCACGCCACGGGTGACCTTGAGCACGGCGGGGATGAGCGCCCAGGCGGCGCCGCTGAGGGTGGCGATGAGCAACACGAAGGTGACGTGCAGCGGGGCGGGCAGGCTCACGCTGGCCCCGGCCCACGCCGCCATGAGTGCGGCCACCTTGTACTGGCCCTCGACCCCGATGTTGAACAGGTTCATCTTGAACCCGACGGCCACGGCCACGCCGGCGATGTAGTACGGCCCGGCCCGGTTCAACATCTCGACCATGCGCGCCCGCTCGAACCCGTCCTCGACGATCACCGACAGCACGTCGCCCGGGCTGTAGCCGGTGGCCAGCAGGATGAGCCCCGACACCAGCAGCGCGAAGCCGATGGCCAACGCTGGTGCCGCCACCTGGAGGCTGATCCGCTGCTTCACCGGCGGGCTCCCGTCATGTGGGAGCCGAGCTCCTCGGGGGTGGCCGTGGCCGGGTCGAGCCGGGCGACGATGGCGCCCTTGTAGATCACGAGCAGCGTGTCGGACAGACCGATGAGCTCCTCGAGGTCGGCCGACACGAGCAGGGTGGCCATTCCCGCCGATCGGGCGTCTCGCATCTGGTCCCAGATGGCGGCCTGGGCGCCCACGTCGACGCCGCGGGTGGGGTGGGCGGCGATGAGCACCGTGGGCTTGGCCTCCATCTCGCGGCCGATGAT
>CAZIVZ010000215.1:0-6017 GCA_964542495.1 uncultured Aquihabitans sp. | reverse complement strand
CTCGGCGCGCAGGTCCTCGAGCGCCTTTCGGATCGTGACCCGGGAGGCGCTGTACGATCCCGACAGCTCCGACTCGGACGGGAGCAGGCGGCCCGCGGTGTACTCGCCGGCCGCCAGGCGACGACGCAGGTCGCCGGCGATGTCCCTGTAGCGGATGGTGCGCACTTGTCTCATAGTTGTATGCTTTGACCACCGGTGCAAGCACGACGGCACCTCCACCCTCCCCCACCCGAACCCGACCGCCGAGGTGACCCCATGGCCGTGACCGCCAGCACTCCCATCGAGCTCGTGGAGGCGGTGTACGGCTCGCTGCCGGACCGCGCCGCCACCGGCCGCTCTCGCCTCGGCCGCCCGCTCACCCTCACCGAGAAGGTGCTCGTCAACCACCTCCGCGTTCCCGAGGCCGGCGGCCTCGATCGGGGGGTCAGCTACACCGACTTCGATCCCGACCGCATCGCCATGCAGGACGCCACCGCCCAGATGGCGCTGCTGCAGTTCATGACCGCCGGCCTGCCCGAGGTGGCCGTACCCACCACCGTGCACTGCGACCACCTCATCCAGGCCAAGGTGGGCGCCCGCATCGATCTCGGCGTGGCCATCGACACCAACGCCGAGGTCTACGACTTCCTGGCCAGCGTGTCGGCCAAGTACGGCATCGGGTTCTGGAAGCCGGGCTCGGGGATCATCCACCAGGTGGTGCTCGAGCAGTACGCCTTCCCGGGCGGGATGATGATCGGGACCGACAGCCACACGCCCAACGCCGGCGGGCTGGGCATGGTGGCCATCGGCGTGGGTGGCGCCGACGCCGTCGACGTGATGACCGGCTACCCGTTCAACGTGCGGTTCCCGAAGGTGATCGGCGTCCACCTCACCGGCGAGCTGTCGGGCTGGAGCGCCGCCAAGGACGTGATCTTGGAGGTGGCCCGGGTCCTCACCGTCAAGGGCGGCACCGGGGCCATCGTCGAGTACTTCGGCCCCGGCGCCGAGTCGATCTCGGCCACCGGCAAGGCCACCATCTGCAACATGGGCGCGGAGATCGGGGCCACCACGTCGATCTTCGCCTACGACGCCACGATGGACGCCTACCTGCGGGCCACGCGGCGCGAGGCCATCGCCGACGCCGCCGCCGCGGTGGCGGCCGACCTGCGCCCCGACCCCGAGGTCTACGACGACCCCGCCTCCTACTACGACCAGGTGATCGAGATCGACCTCGCCGCCCTGGCGCCGCTGATCAACGGCCCCCACTCCCCGGACTACGCCCACAAGGTGTCCGAGGTCGGCGCCACCGCCGCGGGGAAGGGCTGGCCGCTCGACATCTCGGCGGCGCTGATCGGCTCGTGCACCAACTCCTCCTACGAGGACATCACCCGCGCCGCGTCCATCGCCCGCCAGGCCTCGGCCAAGGGGCTGCGGGCCCGGACCAAGCTCCTCATCACCCCCGGCTCCGAGCAGGTGCGCGCCACGATCGAGCGAGACGGCCTGCTCGCCGACCTCGAGGCCATCGGCGGCGAGGTCCTCGCCAACGCCTGCGGCCCCTGCATCGGCCAGTGGTCCCGGCCCGACATGGACCCGGCCACGGTGAACACCATCGTCAACAGCTACAACCGCAACTTCCCGAAGCGCAACGACGGGTCGGCCAACACGCTCAGCTTCGTCACGTCGCCCGACACGGTGGTGGCCCTGGCCCTTGCCGGGCGGCTCGACTTCAACCCGGCCACCGACGCCCTGACCACCGAGTCGGGTGAGGAGGTGCGCCTCGACGCGCCGGTGGGCGTGACCCTGCCCGAGGCCGGGTTCGACCCCGGTGCCGACACGTTCGTGGCCCCGCCCGCCGACCGGTCCGGGATCCAGGTGATCGTGTCGCCCACCTCGGACCGGCTCCAGCTCCTCGAGCCCTTCCCCGCCTGGGACGGGAACGACTTCGTGGCGCTGCCGGTGCTGCTCAAGGCCCTGGGCAAGTGCACCACCGACCACATCTCGATGGCCGGCCGGTGGCTCACCTACCGGGGCCACCTCGAGAACATCTCGGGGAACCTGTTCGCCGGCGTGATCAACGCCTTCACCGAGGCCGACGGCACCGGCAAGGACCCGCTCGACGGGCAGACCAAGCCGTTCCCCGACATCGCCAAGAACCTCCACGCCCACGGGGTGTCGTGGGTGGCGGTGGGCGACGAGAACTACGGCGAGGGCTCCTCCCGGGAGCACGCCGCCATGGAGCCCCGCTACCGCGGGGCCAAGGTGATCCTCGTGCGGAGCTTCGCCCGCATCCACGAGACCAACCTCAAGAAGCAGGGGGTCCTGCCGCTCACCTTCGCCGACCCCTCCGTGTACGACCAGATCGCCCAGGACGACAAGCTGTCCTTCCTGGGCCTCGCCGAGCTGGAGCCGGGTCAGGCCGTCCACTGCGAGATCGTCAAGCCCGACGGCACCACCATCGGATTCGAGGCGAACCACACCATGAACCACGAGCAGATCGGCTGGTTCCGCGCCGGCGGGGCCCTCAACATCATCCGCCAGCGGGGGGCCACGGCCTGATGGCGAACGAGATCGACCCCGATGTCGCCCGCTTCGCCGCCTACGTCCGCGAGCAGGAGCGGCGCGAGAAGGCATCCAAGCGCGCCGAGCGCGAGGCCCGCCAGGAGGCCGACGCCACCAAGGCGCTGGTCGCGGCCAAAGACGCCGCTGCCGCCGAGGTGAAGCGCCTCCGAGGCCGGCCCGGCGCCAGCGCCGAGGAGCGCGCCGCCGCCGATGTCGCCTACCGCGAGGCGCTTGCCGCGGTGGTGGCCGCCGAGACCGGGGCGGCCCCCGCCTGGGCGCCGCCCCCGAGCACCGAATCGGAGCCCGAGGCCGAGCCCGAGGCCGAGCCGGGCGCCGAGCCGGGCGCCGACGCCGAGCCCGACGCCGAGCCCGAGGCCGGCCCTGCCCCCGATGGCGCCGATCCGGAGTCGTAGGCTTCGCGGCGTGATCGCCCCACGCCGCACCGCCACCGCCCTGCTCCTCCTCTGCGCCCTCGCCCTGACCACCGTCGGGTGCGGGGTGAAGGCCGAAGGCGGCAACACCGGCGGCAGGGGCGGCACCACCGACACCACCGCGCCCGCCGACACCTCCGAGCCATCCGAGGACACGACGGAGACCACCGAGGCTCCAGACGAGTCCACCGACTCCACCGATACCTCCGTCCCGGACTTCGGGGACTTCGGCAAGGACGAGCTGGTGAAGCTCTACGTCGACATGGGGCTCACCGAGAAGCAGGCCACCTGCCTGGTCGACACCATCTTCGACAGCGCCGCCGGCGGCAAGATCGACCCGAGCGACCGGTCCGCGATCTTCGACTACCTGGCCACCTGCGAGATCGACATCACCGACTTCGGCGGTTCGGGCTCGGGCAACTGATCCGGTCAGTCGACCCCGGGTCGGCGATCCAGCTCGGCGTCGGGGTCGCCCCGGTAGCCGGCGGGCAGCGTGCGAGCCAGCTCCTCGGGAGTGGGCTCGTGGCGCACGCGCGCCTCAGCGGGCAGCAGATCCACCAGGGCGGCCATGATCCGCTCGGTGTCGGCGTTGGCGCTTCGGTAGCGGAGGCTCACCGGTGGGCCCACCCGGGCCCGGACCGTGGGCGGATGGCCGATGGCGAGCACGTTCGGGGTGCGGGCGTTGCGGGGCCACACCCGCTCGGTGCCCCAGAGCCCGATCGGGATCACCGGTGCCTTCGTGAGGGCGGCGAGCTTGGCGGCCCCCCACCGACCCTTGAGCTCGGGCTCGAAGAACGCCCGACCACGCGGGATGGTGCCCTGGGGCATGATCGCCACCACCTCGCCGGCGTCGAGGGCCGCCGCCGCCGCCGCCAGCGGCTCGTCCGAGCCCGACCCGCGCTCCACGCGGATGCCGCCGAGGGCGCTGGTGATCTGGCCCACCACCGGTGCGTCGAACACCTCCTTCTTGCCCAGGAAGCGCACGGGCCGACCGGCCCGTGCCATCACCATGCCGAGGGCGAGCGGGTCGAAGTAGGAGCGGTGGTTGCCGACGATGATCGCCGGACCGGTGGCCGGGATCCGTTCCACGCCGTCGATGTCGAAGCGCACCCACGGGAGCAGCTCGGGCCGAGCCAGCATCTGGAGGACGCGCTGGGGCTCCACGCCGGCGAGCTTGGGCACCCCGGCCGGAACGTCGAAGTGCACGGTGGGCCAGCGGCGCACGGCAGCCACCACCCGCAGCCTCGGGTCGGGGTTGACGGCCGTGGGGTGACGCACCGCCGAGAGCAGCGGCAGGTCGTACACGGAGTCGGAGTAGGCGTAGCTCTCGGCCACGTCGACCGCGTGCTCGGACGCCCACGCCCGCACCGCCGCCAGCTTGCCGGGGCCCCACACGAAGTAGCCGTCGATGGAGCCGTCGTAGCGACCGTCGAGCTCGCCGTACCGCGTGGCGATCACGTGGTCGATCCCGAGGGCCTCGGCCAGGGGGGCCACCAGGTCGTGGGGCGACGTGGTGGCCAGCACCACGGGGCGACCGTCCTCGTGGTGGCGGGCGATCTCGGCCTTGGCGAACCCCGGTACCTCGTGCACGAGCCCCTGGGCGGCCAGCCGGCCCGCCTCCTGCACGAGCGACCGGTCCCAGCCCGCGGCGGCACGGGCCATCTGCCGGGTGGCGATCATGCTCGGCACCGTCTCGCCGACCACGTCGAAGAACTTGAACAGGAGCGCCTCGCCGGGAATGGCCCGGTCCGGGAGGACGCCCACCCGCTTGAGCATGGTGGAGAACATGGGCCCGCTGGCGCCCGCCAGGAGGGTCCGGTCCAGGTCGAAGAAGGCCGCGTCGCGCACGCGCCGAGCCTACGGGCCTTCGCGGTCGGCGCCGCCGAGCACCGGTTGACGCTGCGTCGGATCCGGGCGAACCTGCCGGCTCCGCCACCCGGAGGTCCCCGTGCCGCACCCCCTCGACGAGTACCCGATCCATCAGGCCCCGCTGTCGATGGCCCACGTGACGAGCTCGGACCGCAACGCGTACGACCGGTGCTACTTCAACGCCCACGGTCGCACCGGCGAGCCGTTCCTCGTGTGCGGGATCGGGCTCTACCCCAACCTGGGGGTGATCGATGCCTACGCCACGGTGCGGATCGGCGATCGCCAGGTGACGGTCCGGGCATCGGACGCGCTGGGCAACCAGGATCGGCTTTCCCCGGCCGTGGGCCCGTTCCGGCTGGAGGTCATCGAACCCCTCGAGCGGGTGCGCTTCGTGTGCGACGGCGACGAGCACGGGCTGGGCTTCGACCTCACCTGGCAGGGCACGTTCCCCGCCGTCGACGAGGCGCCCCACCGCTGGCGGTCCGGTGAGCGGGTGGTGCTCGATGCCCAGCGGTTCGCCCAAGTGGGCACCTGGGCCGGTGAGCTGCGCGTCGGCGACGAGGTGTTCGACGTGCGCCCCGACACCTGGGTCGGCACTCGCGACCGCTCGTGGGGCATCCGGCCCGTGGGCGAGGCCGAGCCGCCCGCCCGCGCCGCGGCCGAGCCCATCGAGGGGTTCTGGTGGAACTACGTGCCGCTGCGCTTCGACGACTTCGCCATCGTGGTGATCGTGCAGGAGGACCCCGACGGGCACCGGGTCCTCAACGACGCCGTGCGGGTGTGGCCGGCGGCCTCGGGCCGTCGCCCCGAGCAGCTGGGATGGCCGCGCATCGAGGTGCGCTACCGGTCCGGCACCCGCCACCCCGAGGGCGCCACGATCCACCTCACCGAACCCGACGGCACCCCGCTCACGCTCGAGGTCGAGTGCCTCGGCTATGTCGCCCTCAACGCCGGCACCGGCTACGGCGGCGATCCGGGCTGGTCGCACGGCTCGTGGAAGGGCCACGGCTGGGTGGAGGGGGTCGACATCGACCTGACCGATCCGGCGGTGGCGTCGATGGTCCCGTTCGGGCTCCTCGATCACGTGGCCCGGGCCACGATCGGCGGCCAGGAGGGGTGGGGGCTGTTCGAGCTGGGCACCTTCGGGCGCCACGACCCGAGCGGCTTCGCCGACTTCGG
>CAZIVZ010000214.1:0-6033 GCA_964542495.1 uncultured Aquihabitans sp. | reverse complement strand
GACGCACCTCGGCGCGCGGCTGGGGTGCGTGGACCGACGCCACGCTCGCCTTCGGGCCGAGCCCCCACGGGGCCGTCCGCTGGCACGTCGACGACCCGGTCGCGGTCGGGCTGCCCTCCACGCGGGGCCCGGTGACGGTCACCTTCACCGACATCGACGAGGTGAGGAGCCGCGCCGTGCGGTTCCGCACCGAGGCGTTCTTCGGCATGGACGCCGACATCGTGGTGCTCGTCTCCGAGCGCGCCACGGTGGAGCTGGCGCTCCCCGTCGACCTCACGGACCCGGTGGTCGACCGGCTCCGCGCCCACCTCGGCGCTCCGTGAGCCTCGGCTACGCCGGGCCCCCGCCGCCCGCAGATCGGCCTGCCGGGTCGGTCCGGCGTGCCCTCCAGCCCGCCACCACCCTCGAGTGGGTGGCCTTGGCCCTCGCGCTGGCGCCCGTGCTGGTGGTGGTGGGCTGGGCGCTGTCCACCGGCTGGCAACCCCTGGGCGATTCGGCGCAGATCGTGGTTCGGTCCCGCGACGTGCTCACGCCGCACCACCCGTTCATCGGGGCGTGGTCGAGCAGCTCGCGAGGCGTGGGCCAGGACCTCAACAACCTCGGGCCGCTCTACGTCGACCTCATCGCCCCGTTCACCAGGTTCGACGCCGCCGGGGGCGCCGCCATCGGCATCGGGCTGGTGAACGCCGGCGCCGTCGTGGGGGTCTGGGCCGTGGCCCGTCGGCTCTTCGGGCCCCTCGGCGCGGTGGGGGCCATGGGGGCGACGCTGGCGCTCGAGGCGTCGATGGGGAGCCAGGCGCTGCTCGAGGCCCGCCAGCAGATCGCCCTGCTGCTGCCGTTCTGGTGCCTGCTGTGGGTGGCGGTGGCGCTGTGGGATGGGCGGCCGTGGGCCCTTCCCGCCGCCGTCTTCCTCGGCTCGCTCGTCGTCCAGACCCACTTCACGTTCGTGTACCAGGTGCTCATCGTGCTGGCGCTGGCGAGCGTGGGCATGGTCCGCAGCCGGTCGCGCCAGGCCGGCACGCGCTCGAGCCGTGAGCTCGGCCTCGGCCTCACCCTCGGGTGGACGGCGGTCGTGGCCCTGGTGTGTTGGGTGCAGCCGCTGTGGGACCAGTTCTTCGGTCTCGGCAACCTGGGCCGCGTGTTCGCCGCCGGCGGGGCCGACGATGCCGGCTCCGTGGGAGCCGCCAGCCTGCGGCCCGGCCTGGCCGGCGGGGTCGAGCTGGTCGCCAGCACCAGCCTGCGCCCGCCGTTCTGGCTGCCCGGGTCGCTCGGGATGGCGCTCGGGGACGAGCCCATCACCGGGAAGGTGCACGGCTCCGCGGGGGCCTGGGTCACCGTCGGCGCGTGGGCCGTGGCGCTGGTGCTGGTGGCGGGGTGGGCCCGGCGCCACGACCGCCGTGCGCTCGGGGCGCTGGCGGGCGTCTCCCTCGTCACCCTCGCCGCCAGCGTGGTTGCGGCGTCGCTCATCCCACCGGCGGCGTTCACCGTCGTGCCGCCGCAGAACTACTACTGGATGTGGCCCGTCTCGCTGCTGCTCTCGGTCACCGTCGTCGCCGGCATCGTGGCCGTGGCCGCTCGGCACCGGCCCGACGTGGAGCCCATGGTGGCGCTGGCGTGCGCCGCCGCGCTCGCCTTCCTCGCGCTGGTCACCGTGGCGCCGGCGACGAGCCTCGACTACGTCGACCGCGAGGCCAACCACGAGCAGGTGGCCGCCCGTCGGCTCCAGCATCGCTTCGAGGTCGCGCTGGCCCGGACCGGGCTCGAGGGCCCGGTGCTGGTGGATTTCGAACGGGACGCTGCCTTCACCACCCACCGCTACTCGTTCCTCGCCGAGCTCCAGTCGCGCGGTATCGAGTTCACCTTCGAGTCCCACACGGCGGACCTCCGACGGTTCGGCGAACGCCGGTGCGAGCGCGGCACCGCCCGGCACCGGCTGTACCTGGTCAGCGGTGGCCCGCCCGGCCCGCTCGGGGAGGGTCAGCGCGTCCTGGCCCGCACCCGCGAGGGCGCGAGCCGCACGTCGGTGGCCCTCGTGTTGCAGACCGAACCGCGTCCCACGGCAGAGGAGCGGGCGGACCTCGCCGACCGCTGTCGTCAGACCAGGGGCCAGGGGTAGCGGCGCCCCGTGTGATCGTGCGGGAAGCGGCCTTCGCTGAGCAGGGCGCGGGCGCGGGTGCGCAGCGCGTCGAGCTCGAAGGGGTCGAGGAGCCGGGTCAGCTCGGACGGGAGGTCGGACCCGGCGAAGCGGTCCAGGTCGTCGGCCAGCTCTGCGGGGAGGGGCTCTCCGGCGAAGTCCCAGATCACCGTGCGGAGCTTGAACTCCGCGTGCAGCGACAACCCGTTGTCGATCCCCCAGAGGTGGCCCTCGGCGTCCACCAGGATGTGTCCGCCCTTGCGGTCGGTGCTGTTGGCCACGAGGTCGAACACCGCCATGCGTCGCAGCTGGGGGTGGTGGGACTCGTCGTCGAGCAGGGTGAAGTAGTGCTGGTCGAAGTCGGCGTCGACGAAACGCTGCAGCGAACCGGGCCCGAAGGGTCCGTCGCGCACCACTGTGGTGGGGATGACGTCCCACCCGATGGCCCGGGCCAGCAGATAGGCAGCCGCCTCCCGCCGGTACAGGCCCTCGGGGAAGTCCCACAGCGGCCGCTCCCCCCGGTGGGGCTTGTAGATCGCTCGCCCGAGCGGCTCGGCACCCTGGTCGGGACCCTGGGCGACGGTCGGCTCGGCGACGGGCGGCTCGTCCTCGTCCTCGTCCTCGTCCTCGTCCTCGTCCTCGCCGAGCCCGGCATCGGGCCGCGTCCCCGCCGGCCACAGCTCGCACAGGAAGGTGGCGTTGGAGCTCCACGGCATGCGGCCCACCACCACCAGGTCAGCGGTGGCGAGCAGCTCCTCCTCGGCGGTGGCCAACGACGTCAGTTGAGCCGGGGGCAGGCGTGCCCGTCGGGGTCGATCGGCTGGTCGCACAGGCGGCACAGGGGCCGCGCGCCGGCGGCGAGCGCGGCCACCTGGCTGGCGTAGGCCCGGACCTGCTCGCGCGTGAGCCGCACGCGGAGGTGGGCGGGATCGGCGGTGAGGGAGGCGACCTCGTCGTCGTCGCCGTCGTCGAGCAGCGCCTCCTCGAGCACCACCACCAGGCGAGACTCCGCCCGGTCGACGCCGATGGAGATCGAGCCGACCACCCACGACAGCTCACCCGGTGGGAGCGCCTCGGCGGCGGGCACGTCGGCGGGCTCGTCGCCCGGCAGGTCGGCCAGGAGGTTCACCAGGTGCTCGGCCAGCGCCACCGCCTGTTGCTTCTCGCACTTGAGGGCCACCTCCGTGCCCTCCGCGAACACCTGGAAGTAGAAGACGCGCCGACCGGGATCGCCGATGGCGCCGGCGGTGAAGCGGCCCGGCTGGTCGAACTCCCACGACTCGCTCACGACGGCACCAGCGTGGCGAGGTCGTCGCCGGTGGAGTTGACGGCGAGCACCACCGGGCCCGTGGGCGTCTGGAGGATGGCGGTCACCGAGCACGGGGACACGACGATCCGCTGGAACAGGTCGAGGTGGGTGCCGAGGGCGTGGGCGACGGCGGCCTTGATCGGGTCGGCGTGGGACACGAGCACCACCGCCTTGCCTCGGTGGGCGGCACCGAGGCGATCGAGCGTGGTGACCATCCGCTGCTGCATCTCCGGAAACGACTCGCCGCCGGGGAACCGGAAGCCGCTCGGGTAGCGCTGGACCGTCTGCCACTGGGGGAGCTTGGCGAGCTCGCTCAGCTTGCGGCCGGTCCACTCGCCGAAGTCGCACTCGAGCAGGCCCCTGTCGATCCGGACCCGCTGCCCCACGGCGCGGCCGATGGGCGCCGCCGTCTCGCGGGTGCGCTCGAGGGGCGAGGCGTACACGGCGTCGACGTCGGCCAGCGCCCCGATCCGAGCGGCCACGGCGGCGGCCTGTGCCTGCCCCACCTCCGCCAGGTGGAGGCCCTTGGCGCGGCCCGGGAGCGTGGACCCCGTGGTGGGGGTCTGCCCGTGCCGGACGAGCAGCACCAGCGTGTGGGTGGGCGCTTTGGCCGCCTTGTGGGCCCTGGTGGCCTTCGGGGTGGTGGAAGCGGTGGTGGCGGGCGTACGTGCGGTGGCCATGCGGAGCGTCAATCTACCGGCGGGTCGATGCCGTCCCTCGGCCTGGGGCCGGCAGACGGCCGACCCGGGGGTACCGTCGGCCCGATGGACCCGCTGGCGATGTTGCACCACGACGTCGTCACGTGCCGGGCCTGCCCCCGACTCGTGGCGTGGCGTGAGCAGGTCGGCGACGAGAAGCGCGCCGCCTTCCGCGACGAGGAGTACTGGGCCCGGCCGGTGCCGGGGTTCGGCGACCCGTCGGCCTCCCTCGTGATCGTGGGGCTGGCCCCCGCCGCCCACGGCGCGAACCGCACGGGCCGCATGTTCACCGGCGACCGCTCCGGCGACTTCCTGTACGCCGCGCTCCACCGTGCTGGCTACGCCAGCCAACCCGAGAGCACGAGCCGCGACGACGGGATGGTGCTCACTGACGCCTGGATCACCGCACCGGTGCGGTGCGCTCCTCCGGCCAACAAGCCGACCACCATCGAGCGCGACACCTGTCGTCGGTTCCTCGAGCGCGAGCTCGCGCTGCTACCGCGGGCCCGGGTGTTCCTCGCCCTGGGTGGCTTCGGCTACCAGGGTCTCGCCACGTTCCTCGGCGTTCGGCCGCGTCCGCCGTTCGGGCACGGGGTCGAGGTGCCCCTGTCCGATGGCCGCACGATCCTGTGCAGCTACCACGTCAGCCAGCAGAACACCTTCACCGGGCGGCTCACCCCGGCGATGCTCGACGACGTGTTGCAGCGCGCTCGTTCGCTCACCGGCTGAGGCCGTTGTCCCAGGGGCCGGGCACCGGGCGCCAGGTCAGGCCGATGCGGCCCGGCCGAGGTGGTCGCGCAGGTCGACGCGAAGGCCCTCGAGGTCGATCGCCGTACCGGCGAGATCGGCGAGCAGGGGTGCCAGCTCCCACCTCACCAGCACCCCGAAGCGCACGGGGGCCAGGCCCACGTGGGTGATGCCGCGGTCGTCATCGGTGTCGAGCAGGGCCAGCACCACCAGCTGGTGGAGGTCGCGCAGCCGGGTCTTGGTGGTGGCGGTGACCTTGAGGTCCACCACCGTCCCCGCGAGCAGCAGATCGGCCGTGGCGCCGCCGTCGACCCGCCCGGCGGCGAGGTCGACGCCCACGAGCGGCGGGCTGCCACCTTCTGCCACCAGTGGGGCCAGGGCCCGCTCCGCCCGCCGCGCCACGGCCACGATGTCGGCCGCCCAGGGTTCGGGGACCGCGAGCAGGAGCTCGTCGACGCGGGCGCGCCCGAGCAGTGGCTCGTACCAGGGGTCGTCCCAGCGGCCCGACCGGTGCGCCCGGTCGAGCAGGCCGGCGTACCAGGCCAGCCGGGCGGCGTCGTAGGGGTGCTGGGGGAGCGGTCCGGCGAGGCGGGCGAGGAGGTCGCCGAGCACCGCGGCCGGGGCCCCGGCGGCCTGGAGCGCCAGAGCGCCGGCCCGAACGTCGGCCCGGTCGGCGGGGGCGAAGGTCCAACCGATGCGGGCGGTGATGGCGTGGCCCAGCGCCGCGCTCGGGATCGGGGCTCCGGTCGGGTCGTCGGCGGGCAGCCGGGGCTTGGTGCCCTTCAGCGCATGCCGCCACGGATCGAGCACGCCGGCGGTGTGGGGGAGCCGGGCGTCGACGAACTGCCGGATCGGCGACCGGGGGTTCTCGAGCTCGCGCTTCAGGCTCACCGACCCGTTGTAGCCCACTTCGTCGACCCGACTGTCACCCCCTCGGCGCACGATGGGGTCATGGACACCGCCACGCTCGTCGTCGCCTTCGCCGCCTCCCTGCTCGGGGCCGGCACCATCGCCGCCCTCCTCTGGGCCCGCCTCGGCCGTGCCGCTGTCTCGGCCCCGGCCACGGATCCGGTGGGCCCCGAGCTGCTGGCCCAGCACGGCGCCGAGGTCCGCCACCAGCTCGATCGCGTGGCCGACCTCGTCCT
>CAZIVZ010000213.1:0-6041 GCA_964542495.1 uncultured Aquihabitans sp. | reverse complement strand
GCACCGACCACGTCTTCCTGGACGCCACCGACCTGGAGGACTTCGACCAGCGCTTCCCGAACATCGCCGCCGAGCTGCGCCGGGTCGGCCTCGACCCCACCCGCGACTGGCTCCCGGTGGCCCCGGCCGCCCACTACACCTGCGGCGGAATCGTCACCGACCTCCACGGCGCCTCGTCGCTGCCCGGCCTCTGGGCCGCGGGGGAGGCGTCGTGCTCGGGCGTCCACGGGGCCAACCGCCTGGCCTCCAACTCGCTGCTCGAGGGCATGGTGTTCGGCCCCCGGGCGGTCGAGGCCATCGAGGCGGGCGTGGCCGGCCCCGAGGCGTCGGGCGCCATGCGCACCGTGCTCGGCATGGACCCCGACCGGCCCGACGCCGTGCCGCCGGGCGTGATCGGCGGACGCTTCGTCCACCTCCCGCCGCTGGCGACCGACCCCGACGCGCTCCCCGAGGACCCGGCCAAGGTGCGAACCGTCCTCCAGCACCAGCTCACCGAGAACGCAGGCGTGCTGCGCGACGCGCACCGTCTGGCGGTCGCGGCCGACGCCGTCGAGCAGGTGCTGCGCGCCCCGCGAGGCGACACCGTGGCCGACCACGAGCTGCACAACCTGGCCACCGTGGCGCGCGCCGTGGTCGAGGCCGCCCGCCAGCGCGAGGAGAGCCGCGGCGCCCACACCCGGGACGACTTCACCGAGACCAGCCCCGCCTTCGCCCACCGCATCGTCTTCGCGTAAGAGGAGCCTCGGCCCATGAGCAACAGCGGCAGCCACGGACGTGACGCCGCGATGGCGTCGGAGGATGACGACGCGGGGCGAGCTGCGCCCCGGGCCGAGCGCCGGCGAGCCGTGCGGATGCTGGTGGTGGCCGGGGGCGTCGCCGGGCCACGGGACCTTGCCGATCGGCTGGCCGAGCGCGGCATCGAGTCGTCACCCGACGAGCTGCGCGCCGACCTGCGCGCGCTCGGCGTGGTCAAGGTGGTCGGGGCGGAGGGTCCGGTCCTCGCCGTGGCCGTCGACCGAAGCGCGTCGGCGGCAGGCGGTTCCTCGCGGTCCGGCGCTGGAAGGGGTGTGGTCGCCGAGGTCACCGCCGATCCCGACTGGAAGCTCCAGGCGGTGGTGCTCACCGTGGTGCTGGCGTTCCTCCTGGCCGGTCTGGTGGCGTGGCTGCTCGGGCCGTGAGCCACCGGGCGGCGGTCACCCCCGACAGGTGCACGGCGCCGGCGGCCGCCAGCACCACCATGGCCGGCTCGGCGCTGGCGCGGTAGCGCGTGCTGGCGAAGGCCGTCACCACCCCGATCAGCACCACCACCACCGGCAGCACCGCCGGCAGCGACGGGATCCGGCGGCCGCGCCGCGCGGCCACGCCCACCACGGCCAGGGCGAGGGTGAGCCACCAGGTGCCCATGCCGGCGGCGGCCAGCCAGCCCGGTCGACCCTCGATCACGTCGAAGCGCACCGACTGCCACGGCCGCCACAGGCCCGACACCCGACCGAGGCGAGCCGCCACCACGGCCGGCAGCCGCTCGCGGTGCTCCGCGAGGTAGGTGAGCGCCTGCTCCCTGGCCTCGGCGTCCACGGCCGAGGGGTCGCCGCCGCCGAGCGAGGCGTCGGTGCCGGCCGCCTTGGCGCACCAGAAGCTCCAGTATCCGATGCGCGGCCCGTACCAGGTGCTGTCGCAGTTGGCGCTGGCGAGGGTGAGGCCCACGTTGGACGACAGCGTGGTCGGCTCGTCGAAGCGAGCCAGGTTGAACGTCACCCACGGCACCAGCGCGGCCACCCCCACCGCCCCCGCCGTGACGGCCCACCGCAGTCGGTGGCCGAGCGAGGCGGGCTCGGTGAGCAGGGCGAGCGCCCCCACGCCGAACGGGATGAGCAGCACCAGCTCGGTGCGGGCCATGGAGGCCAGGGCCCCGGCGAGGGCCACCGTGGCGAGGTTGCGCCACGAGGGCCGGCGGACGTAGCGGAACCCCACCAGCACGAACAGCGCCACCGCGGCCTGGGCCGAGGCCTCGGCCCACACGATCCCGCTCTGGTACCAGAGGTGCGGGTAGATGGCGGCCACGAACGCCGCCACCACGCCCACCCGCTCACCCCCGGCCTCCCGCCCGGCCAGGCCCACCAGCGCCACCGTGGCGATGCCGAGGACGGTGGTGGCAACCTGGTGCCAGCCCACCGAGGTGGCACCCACCAGCGAGAACGCCGCCAGGTACAGCGAGTAGAGCGGGGGGTGTTCCGCGGCCGGCGACGACACGCCCGTGGCCAGGTAGGGGAAGGGGCTGACGAACCCCTTGCCGTCGGCCAGGAGGTTGGCCTGGTGGTGGTAGAAGAACGCGTCCTCGAACCCGATGGGCTCGTTCCACCCGGCCACGAGCCACGCCACCCGGATGACGGCGCCGAGGGCGGTGGCCGCCAGGAGCCAGCGGCGGAACCCCTGGCTGTCGCGGCGCACGCGGATACGTTACCGACCATGCCGGATCGGACCGCCGCCGCTGCGGGGCCGGTCAGGGCGTCCGGGTCGGCGCTTCGGGTGCGCCCGCCGCACCCGCTGGCGCCGTCGGCTCGCCTGGTGCTGGCGGCCATGGGGCTGGTGGTGCTGTTGGTCGGCGCACTCCTGCTGCGCTCGGCGGTGCACGAGGACGCGGCCGCCGGCATCGTGGGACAGGAGCTCGACGCCCTCCTCCCGCCGGCGGGCGCCACCGTGGACGCGTTCGCCGGCTCCGGCCCGCTCGCGCCGACCGACCCCGTGCCGTGGACCGTGGTGGAGGGGGCGTGGACCCGGGGGTCGGGCCTGGTCGCGTCGGGCCGCGGCGTGACCAACGTGGCCCTCGTGGACACCGGCCACCGCCACGCGGTGCTCGACGCCAAGGTCGTGTCGGCCACGCCGGGCAGCGGGCTGGTGGTGGCCGACGCCCCGGGCGACCGCGTGGAGCTGCTCGTGAACGAAGTCGGGACCGGCTGGCAGGTGGTGCGCACCCGGGGCGGTGCCCGCCAGCTGCTCCAGCTCGTGCCCGGGCCCACCGCCGACGTGGTGGTGCAGGTGGTGCGCCGGCCCGACCTGCTCACCGTGGCGTTCGACGGCGAGGTCCGCGAGGTCGTGCTGGCGGGCGGCCCGATCACCGGCACCTCGTCGGGTCTGGTGGCCGACGGTGCCGGCACCCGCTTCGATCGGTTCGCCTACCTGCCTCTGGACCCTGGATGATGGAGCCGTGACCACCCACCGACCCTTCGATGCGCCCCGCGGTGTGGTGGTCGACGCCGTCGCCCGGGCGCTGGCCGAAGATCTCACCCCGCTCGGCGACATCAGCGCCGCCCTGCTGCCGCCCGAGGCCCGGGCCGTGGCCCAGCTGGTGTCGCGCACGCACGGGGTGGTGGCCGGCGCCGCGTGCGTCGACGAGGCGTTCGCCCAGGTCAGCTCCGACATCGAGGTGTCCTGGACGGTGACCGACGGCGACCGCGTGGCGCCCGGCCAGGTGCTGGCCTCCGTGACCGGACCGCTGGCCCCGGTGCTCACCGGGGAGCGCACCGCCCTCAACTTCCTCGGTCACCTGAGCGGCATCGCCACCCGCACCCGGGCCTTCGTCGACGCCGCCGCTCCGCTGCGCGTGTGGGACACCCGCAAGACCATCCCGGGCCTGCGGTCGCTGGAGAAGGCGGCCGTGCGCGCCGGCGGCGCCCGCAACCACCGCGGCAACCTCAGCGACTGGGTGATGTTCAAGGACAACCACCTGACCGCGCTGGGCATCGTGGAGGCGGTGCGCCGGGCGCGGGACGCGTGGCCGGGGCGAACGGTCCACGTGGAGTGCGAGCGGGTGGACCAGGTGGTGGAGGCGCTCGACGCCGGGGCCGACGCGATCCTGCTCGACAACATGTCGCCCGACGAGGTGCGGGCCTGCGTGATCGTGGCCGAGGAGCACGCCGCCGCCCACCGCACGCGGCGGGCGCTGCTCGAGGTGTCCGGTGGGATCACGCTCGAGACCGTGGGGTCCTACGCCGGGACCGGAGCCGACGTGGTGTCGAGCGGATCGCTCACCAACTCGTCGCCCGTGCTCGACATCGGGCTCGACATCGAGGTCCACGGTTGACCCCAGCCCTGGGGCGGGGCGAGGTGCCTCGGGGCGGAGCGGCAGCACTGGCGGGGGCGGGCGTGGCGGCGGTGTGGTCGGCGCTCTGGCGGATCGACCGCTCCGACTGGAAGCTCGACGAGGCCGCCTACGCACAGGCCGGCTGGTACCTCGTGCACGACGGCGTCGACCCCAACCAGGGCCACCCCCCGCTGGCCAAGTTGGCGTTCGGCGCGTCCCAGGTGGTGTTCGGGCGCGACCTCACCTCGGTGCGGGCGGTGGCGGCCGTCGGGTTCCTGGCATCGGTGGCGCTGCTGTTCGTGCTGGGCCGACGGATGGGCGGGTGGTGGACGGGCGTGGTGGCCGCCGGGCTGTTCGTGGTGCTGCCCCGCACGATGGTGGTGGGCGGCTGGACGGTGGGCGACGTGCGCATCGACCGGTACGCCCTGCTCGAGGCGGTGTCGGGCCCGCTGATCCTCGGCGCGGTGGTCACGGGATGGCGGTGGACCACGGGAGGCGGGCGGCGGTGGGCGATCGCCACCGGCGTGCTCGTGGGGTTGGCCGGTGCGGCCAAGCTGAGCTCGCTCGTGGTCCTCGTGGCGGTGCTCGTGGTGGGCGTGGCGTTCGGGTGGGGGCGCACCGGGCTGGCGGCGGAGGGTTCGGCGCTGTTCGGTGCCGCCCTGCTCGGGTTCCTCGTCCCGTTCGCGGTGTTCGGTCGGGCCGCGGGCGACCAGATCGCCGAGGTGCTGCGGTTCCCGGGCGAGCGAGCCGAGCAGGGTCATCTGCTGGTGCTGGGCCGCGATGTGTACGACCGGAGCCCGTGGTGGGCGCACCTCCGCTACCAGTGGGACGCCGACGGGTGGGTCCTGGTGGCCGCCCTGGTCGCCGGTGTGGCCCTCGCGGTCGCGGCGACCCCGCGCCGTCGACCCGCGGTGGTCTACCTGGTGGCCGTCACCGGGTCGCTCCTGGCCAGCGCCATGGCCTCGCCCGTCGCCCTGCCCCACTACCGGGCGGCGTGGACCGCCCCGCTGGTGCTCCTGGTGGCCGTCGGCCTCGTCGACCGCCTGCTCGGCGCCCGCCCGCTTCTGTCGCCCAGGGTGGTCAGAATTGACCCGAACCAGCTTCAGAACCAACCGCAGAATCTGCGCAGATTCGTCGGAACGCTTCTGTCGCCCAGGGTGGTCAGAATTGACCCGAACCAGCTTCAGAACGGTTCGGGGCCGGGGCCGGGGCCGGGGCCTAGGGCGGCGCCGGCGGTGGTTGCCGGGGTGGTGCTCGCCGTCCTGGTGGCGGTGGGCGCGCGGAGCGTGGTGGGGTTGGCGACGCTGGGGGAGGGCGACTACCACCGGCTCGCCCGCCAGGCCCAGGCCGACGGCGTGGCGCCCACCAAGGTCCTGGTCTACGGCGAGGCGGTGGCGCCCTACTTCCCCGGTGCGTACGACGCGCTGGCCCCGTTCGACGACGGCACCACGCCCGCCCAGCTGGTGGTGCTGGACCCGTCGCTCACCGACGCGGTCGACGGCACCACGGTGGAGCGTTGGCGGGACTGGGCCCGGGGCTGGGGCCTGCGCCCGCACCGGGTCGGCCGCCTCGAGGCCTGGTGGGCCGCGCCGTGAGCGCCCGTCGCCCGCCGACCCTGCGGTGGCTCCGCCGGGCCTCCCTGGCGACGTTCGTCCTCGCGGCGATCCTGGTGGTGGCGATCACCGTCGCCGCCCTGGTGGTGGCCAACCCCGGTCACCGGGTGGGTCCGGTCCGCCCGGCCACACCCCCCGTCGGCCCGGACGCCGAGTTGCCCGCCGTTCCCTGACGTCGGGGCGCGCCTCCCCGCGCCCCGAAACCCCGGGGCGCAGATTCTGCGCAGAATCTGCGCCAACGGTCCCCGGCGCCCCCTCAGGCGGCGGAACCGCGGGCGGTTCACGGCCATGAGGCAGGCTGTCGCCCATGCTGCTGGCCATCGACATCGGCAACACCCAGACGGTGA
>CAZIVZ010000212.1:0-6066 GCA_964542495.1 uncultured Aquihabitans sp. | reverse complement strand
ACCACCGCCGACGACGTCGCCGACCTCACCCGCCTCCTCGAGCTCATGCTCGTCCCCGCCCTCTTCCAGACCTAACCCCCCACCCCCTCGAATGTGGTGTGCCCAGGCCGCGTTCTGGTCGGTCTGGCGCGTGAGGTTCGCCCATCCCGGCCATCGACCGATCGAACCTCACGCGCGAAATCGACAGGAACGTCGTGGTGGCACACCACATTCGCCGGGGGTGGGGGTCAGCGTCGGCGGGGGCCGCCGTCGGTGCCGGGCCAGCGGGAGCCGCCGATGGTATCGGCGAAGGGCCAGAAGGCCTCGGGGTCGAGGGGGCCGGCGTTGGTGATCTCGCGCAGCGAGTGGCGCGTGGTCACCAGCTCGGCCGACAGCAGCTCGCGCAGCGGGAGCAGCTCCGTGTAGGGGTCCCACGGGCTGTCGCGCAGCACCAGCTCGCCGTCGAGCGCCTCGGTGTGCACCGGCTGGCCCACCATGCGCACCCGCACCACGTGCGGCGGGTAGTCGTAGGCCCGCTCGGCGCCGCCCACGGCCCGCACCGACTTGATCCACCACTCGTTCTCCTCGACGTCGACGCCCGTGGGCGCCACCGTGCCGGTGACCGTGCCGCAGTACTCGAGGAACGTGTAGCCCTGGTGGGTGCAGGTGGCCTCCACCCGGTCGCCCAGCCGGAAGAACCGCACCGTGCAGGGGAACTTGGGCTGCCCGTTGCGCTCCTGGCTGATGAAGATGGCCGCCTCCTGGTCGATCCCGATGCCGACGGTGAACTGGCCGTCGACGCCGCCGAAGCTCGCCGGGACCTTGGTGCTCACGCCGTACTCGGGCTCGCCGTGCACCGGCACGCAGTAGACCCCCACCTGCACCACCGGGTCCGGTCCGGGTACCAGACCCGGAGGCACGAGGGCGGCGGCCTTGTCGGCGTCGGTGCGGTAGCGCAGCACCAGCTTGGGGTGCCCGGCCACCTCGCCGGGTCGGGTCATGGGCACGTCGGCATCGGTCACGGAAGGCCTCCAGCGGTCACGGGCTCGGCAGCGGTCACGGGGTCAGCAGCGGTCACGGGGTCGGCGGTGCCGTCGGGGACGTACGACGCCACCACGGCGCGCAGGGTGCTCTCGAACAGCGCGGCCACGTCGACCGGCGCGCAGAGCGCAGCGCGGGTGGCGGGGCTCACCTCCGCGGGCACGTCGGCCCACAACGCCTCGCTCCGGCGGGCGGGCGCGATCCCCTCGTCTCGGCGCAGCGCGACCACCAGGAACCCGGCCACGCACATGAGGATGGCCCGGAGGGCGTCGCGCACCGCCTCGCCCCGCAGTCCGGCGGCCTCGAGCTCGCGGGCCATGGTCACCTCGAGGGGCAGGCCGAGCAGCGACGTCGCGCCGATCTGGTGGGCCAGCGCCGTCACGTTGCGGTGCTCGAAGGCGCTGTCCCACGCGAGGCGCGCCGAGGCGAACACCCGCTCGCGCGGCGTGCGGCCGGTGACCGGGCGCGCCGCCAGCTCCTCGGACACCCGCTCGATCACCGCGAGCAGCAGCTCGTCGCGCCCGCCCACGTGCCAGTAGATCGTGTTGGTGGTGACCCCGAGCTCGGCGGCGAGCTTGCGCATGGTCAGCGCCGACGCCCCGCCCTCGTCGACCAGGGCGAGGGCGGCGGCCACCACGTCGGAGCGGTCCAGCCCGGCCCGGCGCCCCGTTCCCTCGCCCGCTGCTGGTTGCGCCACGTGGACTCCCACCGGTTGCACGGCCCTGCTCGCTCTGGAACAGTGTGCAAGAAACTTGGACACCGTTCAAGTGACGTCCTCCAGGAGGGTCCCATGACCAACCCGCTCGACGGGGTCGACACCAGCAACGCCCCCTACGTCATCGTGTCGTCGGACACCCACGCCGGGCTCCAGGTGGAGGAGTACCGGCCCTACCTGGAGTCGCAGTACCACCCCCAGTTCGACGAGTGGGTGGTGGAGCGCCACGAGCACCGCCGCCTGGTGGAGGAGGTCAACGGCGAGTACGTGGCCAAGTGGGAGAGCGAGAACGCCGAGGGCCTGCGCGGCGCGTTCGACCCGGCCGTGCGGGACAAGGCGCTCGACGCCGACGGCATCGCCGGCGAGATCATCTTCGCCGACGGCGACGCGGTCACCGGCCAGGAGTCGCCGCCGTTCGGTGCCGGCCTCGCCGCCGGGCAGATCACCGACCCCGCCCTCGCCTTCGCCGGCGCCCGGGCCCACAACCGCTGGCTCCTCGAGTTCTGCGCCACCGACCCGGTGCGGCGCGCCGGCGTGGCGCTGATCCCGGTGATCCACGACGTCGACGAGGCCGTGCGCGAGGTGGAGTCGCTGGCCGGCCAACCCGGCATCAAGGGCGTGATGGTGCCCACCATGTGGCACGACAAGCCGTCCTACGGCCACCCGACCTACGACCCGTTCTGGGCGGCGTGCGCCGAGGCCGGCCTGGTGGTCCACACCCACTCGGGCGAGGGCGACTGGGACGCCTACAACGACAACATCGCCCAGTTCATCCTCGAGGTGCCGTTCTGGACCCACCGGATCCTCTGGCAGCTCCTGCTCTCGGGGAAGTTCGACCGCTTCCCGAACCTGCGCTACGCGGTGGTGGAGTGCGGCTCGTACTGGCTGGGCGACCTGCTCTGGAAGGCCGACACCAACTTCGGGGCCAGCGGCAAGGTCAAGAAGCTCAACGCCCGCACGAAGGGCCTGATCCAGCGGCTGCCCTCGGAGTACGTGGGCACCAACGTGTTCATCGGCGCCTCCACCATGAGCACCGAGGAGATCCGCCGCCGCCACGTCAACGGCATCGACGCCCTCATGTGGGGAACCGACTACCCCCACCCCGAGGGCTCGTGGCCCCACACGGTCGAGCGGCTCGAGACCGACTTCCGCAAGGTCTCCATCGAGGACACCCGCCGCCTGCTCGGCCTCAACGCCATGGCCTGCTACGACCTCGACGTGGGCGGCCTCGAGGCGGTGGCGGCCCGCGTGGGCCCCACCCCCGAGGACCTCCACCAGGACCCGGGCCTGCGCACCGCGCCCGACGCCATCCGCAGCGCCCGTTGGTGGTTCGACGCCTACGGCATGGAGTGGAAGGGCTGATGGCCGACGACGTGGAGACCCTGGACCTCGACGGCATGGTGGCGGTGGTCACCGGAGGCGCCGGCGGCATCGGCAAGGCCATCGCCAGGGCGCTGCTCGGCCGGGGCAGCACCGTGGTGATCGCCGACATCGAGGCACCCGTGCTCGACGCCGCCGTGGCCGAGCTCTCGCCGCTGGGCCCGGTCTCGGGGGTGGTGGTCGACGTGACCGACGAGGCCTCGGTGGACGCCCTGGCCGACCACGTCTTCGCCGCCCACGGCCGCTGCAACCTGCTGTTCAACAACGCCGGCGTCACCTCCGGCGGGGGTGGCGCGCCCTGGGCCCAGGAGCCCAACGACTGGCGCTGGTGCTTCGGCGTGAACGTGTTCGGCACCGGAATCTGCACCTCGGCCTTCGTGCCCCGCATGCTCGCCTCGGGGCTGCCGGGCCAGATCGTCAACACGTCGTCCAAGGACGGCGGCGTGGCCCCGGTGCCCACGGCGTCGGTGTACGCCGCGTCCAAGGCCGCCGTCACCTGCTTCACCGAGGCGCTCCACCTGAACCTGGTGAAGGAGGGCAGCGCCCTGCGGGCGTCGGTCTTCTACCCGTCGGGCGGCCTGCTCGACACCGGCCTGTACACCGCGGCGCGCAACCGGCCCGCCCACCTCCAGCGCCGGGGCGAGGGCACGGGCCGCAGCGGGATGACGTTCGAGCAGCTCAAGGCGTTCGTGGCCAGCCAGACCGGGACCGAGCCCCCGGTGGCCGACCTCGACGAGCTGGGCCAGCTCGTGGCCGACGGCGTGGCCGCCCGCCGCTTCGTGATCGCCCGGGACCTCGACGCCACCGCCGCCCTCCTGCACCACCGCGCCGACGCCATCGGCCGCGGCGAGGTGCCTCCACCCCACGAGCTGATCGGGTGAGCGAGGAGATCGGGCTGTGAGCTGCGAGGTGTGCGTGCTCGGTGTCACCACACGACCACGAGCACGCGCACCTCGGGTCTGGCACCGGCCCGCACGCTGAGGTGTGCGTGCTCGGTGTCACCACACGACCACGAGCACGCGCACCTCGGGTCGGGGTCCGGGACCGGGCGGGGTCCGGGCCGGGCAACCGGGTCGGGGTCCGGGTCGGGGTCCGGGTCGGGCGGCCGGGTCGGGCGGGAGGGCGGGGTCAGCCCGCGGTGCGGCCGGCCAGGCCGCCGCCGCCCGGGGCGGTGGTGGGCGTCGGGGCGGTGGTCGTGGTCGACGGCAGCGGCTCGCCGCCGATGTGCAGCGAGTACGGGCCCGGCGCGGCCACGGTGGCGGTGATGATCCGGCCGCCGGGGACGGCGCGCTGCGAGACGGCCACCAGGCCGGTGGTGGTGACGCGGTGGGCGGCGTCGTCCGCGGTGGGCGCCCACACCACGAGCTCGCCGCCGGCGGCGGTGGCGGTGGCCACCACCTCGAGGCGGCCTGTGTCCGGATCGCTCACCAGCTGGTCGAGCGTGCCCGGCGTGGCCCGCGGGTAGGCCCGGCCCAGCACGCGGAGGAACGCCTCGGTGGGGCGGCGGTCTTGGTTGCCCGGGCACCGCAGCGTGTTGAGGTGCATCACGTCGCCCGTCGGCGCCGCCCAGCCGGAGCCGGTCCAGCCCACGCTGTGCGGGTCGCCGCAGGCCTGGCGCCACTGCCACCACGCGCCGCCCCAGCGCCGCCGGTCCTCGTCGGCGGCGTAGCGCGCCACCTTCTCCAGGGTCGACGGCGAGGTGTCCCAGAACCCGTACTCCCCACCCCACTGGGGCACGCCCATGCCGGCGGTGATCGACTCGATCAGGGCGTTGAAGGCCTCGATGGTGAAGCCGTAGAGGATCGACTCGGCGTAGTTGTGCACCGCCGAGACCACGTTGCGCGGATCGACGCCGGCCCGGCGGGGGTCGGGGATCACCAGGCCGAAGCTGGCATCGCCCGCGGGCAGCGCCGGCTCCACGAACACCAGGTGCTCGAACGAACTGCTGGCCTCGGCGGCGCGGATGGCCTCGATCGACTGCCGCAGGAGGTCCTCGTAGATCGGGGTCAGCTCGGCAGCGGGACGCGAGGTCTCGGGCTCGTTGAGGAGGTCGTAGCCCGCCACCTCTGGTCGGCCGGCGAAGCGGGTCGCCACGGCGCCCCAGGTGGCGACGAAGCGGTCACGGATGCCGTCGGTGTTGTCGTAGAAGTGGTTCCACGCCGCTCGGACCGCCGGCGACGCGTTGCGCTCCCCCGGCGTGCAGGTGGAGAGCCCGTCGGTGATCACCGCCCACGCCGGCGCGCCGTCCCAGCCCTTGGTCGGGTAGGTCCCGGCCGGGCAGTTCGCCGGCAGCGGCGTGGAGATGTGGGCGCTGTACGCGTCCTGGTGCATGTCGATCACCGAGTAGATGCCGCGAGCGGCTGCGGCCCGAACGGTGGCGTCCACCTGGTCGAGGTAGCCCTGGTCGATCCGGCCCCGCTGGGGCTCGAGACGTGACCAGGTGACCAGCAGGCGCACCACCGAGAAGCCGCGGGCCGCCATGGCGTCCCAGTCGGCCCCGGTCACCGGGATGGTGGGTGCCTCCGACGGGTCGCCCTGCCAGTACTCCGCCAGCGAGTTCACGCTGGCGCCGCGCAGCAGCACCTGGCGCCCCGCCGAGTCGACGATGCGACGGTCGGTCGACGTGGCCAGCGGCAGCAGCTCGATCGCCCCGGTGAGGCCGCCAGTCTGCGCCGTGACCCCGCGAGCCGCCTGGCCCGTCCCGGTGCCCGAGACCACGAGGGACCCCGCCAGGACGGCCAGCGCGAAGCCCGCGACACCGGCCGCTCGGACCCGGCGGGTCCGGCCGTTCGAGGAACGGGGCGTTGCTGAGGCTTCTGCTGACACGGCGGGTGCTCCCGGGACGGCGGTGGCTGATGGTCTACTGCTCGGCGAGGATCCGCTCGAAGTCGACCATCGGGTTGGGCGGCACGTGCTCGTCGAGCGTGACCGTGGCCGAGCGGATATCGGCG
>CAZIVZ010000211.1:0-6084 GCA_964542495.1 uncultured Aquihabitans sp. | reverse complement strand
GCCCACGATGGCGTCGACCTTCTCGTTGTTGATGAGCTCGTCGACCGAGGTGCTGGCGAGGTCGTCGTCGCCGGCGCCACCGTCGTCCTTGACGGTGAACACCAGGTCCTGGCCGTTGACGCCACCGGCCTCGTTGATGTCGCGCACGGCCATCTGGGCGCCCTGGATCATGGGCGGTCCGAGCTGGGCGAGGTTGCCCGACTGGGGGAGCACGGCACCGAGCTGGAGGGTGCCGTCGCCGTCGGTGCGGCCGCCGTTGTCCTCGGGCGCGACGGCGGTGCTGGCCGCCGTGGTGGTGGTCTCCTCGCCGCTGGGGGCGGTGGTGGTGGTGTCCTTGGCGTCATCGCTGTCGCTGCCGCATGCGGCGAGGAACAGCGCCAAGCTGAGGCCGGCTGCTGACAGCCGGGCCATCCTGCTGGTGGTTCGCATGGATTCCCTTTCCCTGGTCGTGGCGAGTGCTTCGCCGAGGCGTCATCCTACGGTCGTGCTCGGTGCACCTGCCGGGACCGCGCGCCGGTGGCCGGGCTGCTCCACCGGACCGTCCGGATGCCACCATGGAGCGGTGACCGATCTCCGGGCCGCCACCACCAGCTCCACGGCCGCTCCGGCGGGGACGTTGGCTGCCCTCCGCGAGGTGGTTCGCGCCCACGATGCGTTGGTGGTCGCGTTCTCCGGCGGGGCCGACTCGGCCCTGCTGGCGTGGGTGGCCACCGACGAGTTGGGCCGCGATCGGGTCCGGTGCGTGACGGCGGTGTCGCCCTCGCTCCCCGCCGACGAGCTCGACCACTGCCGCGCCGTCGCCCGTGAGTGGGGCCTCGCCTGGTCGACCGTCACCACCGACGAGCTCGACGACCCCGCCTACGTGGCCAACGGGACCGACCGCTGCTACCACTGCAAGGAGGCGCTGTCGGTGGCGATCGAGCCGCTGGTCGCCGCGGCCGGGGCCACCCTCGCGCTGGGCGTCAACCTCGACGACCTGGGCGATCACCGGCCCGGCCAGCAGGCCGCCGCCGAGCGCGGTGCCGTCTTCCCCCTGGTGGAGGCCGGGCTCTCCAAGGCGCTCGTGCGCGAGCATTCGCGGGTGCTCGGCCTGCGCACGGCCGACCGGCCCGCAGCCGCCTGCCTGGCCTCGCGCGTGCCCTACGGCACGCCCGTGACCCTCGGCGTGCTGCGAGAGGTCGAGACGGCCGAGGCCGCCCTGCGTCGCCTCGGGTTCGACGACCTCCGGGTGCGCCACTACCGGGACCTGGCCCGCCTCGAGGTGCCGTTGCACCGCCTCGCCGACGTGCTCGAACGCCGTGCCGACGTCGTGGCCGCGGTCCACACCGCCGGCTACCGCTACGTCACGCTCGACCTCGAGGGGCTCCGGAGCGGCAACCTCAACCCGGATTAGTTCGCACTCGGTGGCGGTCGCGGTACGCAGCGTGGGCGAATTCCGCCTCATCGGCACGAGATCACGAAAAGTGGCCGTTTGACCGCAATTCGCGCTCCAGTCGGCGCGACGGCGCGCCGATGCACTCGCCGCAGGGTGCAACGGGCACCCCGGGAGGAGTGCCAGCGCCATGTTGCGGAGCATCGGGACCATCATCGGCGCCGGGGTCATCGCCCTCGGAGGGCTCAGTGCCTGCCAGCCGGTGCCGGCAGCGCAGGGACAGCCCGGCACGCCCACCGAGGACATCATGCCCATCGGGATGCCGGCGCCGGAGGCCCCGACCACCACGTCGTCGACCACCACCACCACGGTGCCCGACGACGCCTGGACGCTCGTGGGCGGCGACGAGTTCGACGGCACCGCCGTCGACACCGCCAGGTGGAAGCCGTACCACAACACCTACGGCGACGGGAACCACGAGCTGGCCTGCCTGACCCCGGCGAACGTCGTCCAGGGCGGTGGCGAGCTCACCATCACCGCCCGCAAGGAGACCCGGACCTGCCCGAGCGGCAGCGTCCGGGACTACACCTCCGGGTTCCTCGGGTCCCGCGAGACCGGCACCTACTACCCGATGTTCGGGCGGTTCGAGATGCGAGCCAAGGTGCCCCACGCCCAGGGCCTGTGGCCGGCGTTCTGGCTTCGCCACCGCAACGGGGCCAGCGTGGCCGAGGTCGACGTCATGGAGTACTTCCATGCCTCGTTCCCCGGCAAGACCTACGCCACCCTCCACCTCGACGGGCGCAAGAACCTCTCCAAGGACAACGTGGCGGTCGAGTCGCCCCAGGGCCCCTCGGGCTGGCACACCTGGGCGGTGGAGATCAGCCCCGCCGGCGCCGACGGCACCGACGTGCAGTTCGACTTCTCGATGGACGGTCAGCGGTACCACTCTTACGTCGACACCCAGCACGACTGGGCCAGCGCCGACCCGAACGCCACCTGGGACATCGCCGTGAACCTCGCGGTGGGCGGCGATTGGATCGGCGACCCCGACGGCACCCTCGGCTACCTCCGTGGCGCCAACCGCTGTGCCATCGGCGGCACCGCCCCCGACGGCTGCATCACCACCGGCATCAACCGGGTCGACTGGACCGACCCCGCCGCCACCTCCTACTCGGTCGACTACGTCCGGGTCTTCACCCGCTGAAGCTCGGAGGTGCGCGCGTTCGATGTCGTGTGACGACGTCGAGCGCGCGCACCTCGGTGGTGGTCCGGCCCAGCCCCGGGAGGTGCGCGCGTTCGGTGTCGTGTGAGGACGTCGAGCGCGCGCACCTCGGTGGTGGCCGGTCGGGCGTCGCCGGACTGGACCGGGTCGCTGTCACCCCCCGGCCCGATGCTGGTGGCCATGCATCGCATCGACCAATCCCTCGCCGCCCTCGCTGCCAACCAGCACGGGCTCGTCACGTTCACCCAGGCCCGCTCGCTCGGGCTCGGCCGGGAGCAGGTCCGCAGCCGGGTCTCCACCGGGCGATGGCACCGGATCTGCCCGGGCGTCTACCGGTTCGCCGGCGTGCCGGAGTCGTGGCAGCAGCTCGCGCTCGCGGCCTGCCTCGGTGGTGCCGGTGGCGCCATCGCCTCCCACCTCACCGCCGCCGCCCTCGCCTCCTTGTGCCTGCCGCCGCCCGTGCCGCACATCACCGTGGCCACGGGTCGCTCGGCATCCAGTGCGATCGCGGTGGTGCACCGGGCCCGGCGCGTGCCCGTCGAGACGGTGCTCCAGTCCGTCCCGTGCACCGACGTCGCTCGCACGCTGATCGACTGCGCATCCATCCTCGGGCCGACTCGGCTCCAGCACCTGGTCGACGAGGCGTTCACCCGGCGTCTCGTCACGGTCCGCAACGTGGAGTGGATGCTCGATGCCACCCGGCGGGCTCCGGGTCGTGACGGCGAGGTGCGGCTGCGGGTCGCCCTCGAGCCGTGGATCGACACCATCACCCGCGACAGCCCTGCGGAGAACCGGTTGCGGATCCTGCTGGTGCAGTGGGGCTTCCCCGAGCCCGAGCTCCAGGTGCCGGTCGTCGCGGCTGACGGCACGGTCCTGGGTCGGATCGACTGCGGCTGGTCGCCGGTGCGGGTCGGCATCGAGTACGACTCCGAGCGTCACCACGGCGAGTCGGCCTGGGCCTCGGACGTGGCCCGTCAGCGTGCCGTCGAGGCCGAGGGCTGGACCCTCCTGCGCGCCGACAAGGTCGACCTGCGTCCGGGCCAGCGTCGCCTGCGTGACGACCTGGACCGGGTGTGGCCCCGGGTCCTGGCCCGTCCCTGACGTCGCCGTCGACTCGACGGCGAGCCCCTGAGGCCCCGAGCCCGAAGGTGTGCGTGTTCGGTGTCGTGTGGGGACGTTGGGCACGCGCACCTTGGGTCTGGGGCGAGCGCGGCGGGGGAGGTGTGCGTGTTCGGTGTCGTGTGGGGACCTTGAGCACGCGCGCCTTGGTGCGGGGCTGGGCGCTACGGGAGGCCGGTGACCTTGAGGTCGAAGCCGGCGGTGGGCTGCGACTTGTAGTTCAGGTGCAGCTCGGCGGTGATCGTGTTCACGCCGTTGCGGAAGGCCGAGGCGGGGATCTCGACGTGGACCGGCACCCGGCGCTGCGAGGCCGGCGTGGCCACCAGGGCGTAGGTGCTGTTGGTGATGGGCCCGGCGGGCAGGTTCTCGCGCGCCACCTCGACACCGTTGACGTAGATCGCCACACCGCCGTTGCGGATCAGGTCGAGGGCGAACTTGGAGAACTGGGCGGGGTTCGAGATGGCCACCGTGGTCCGGTAGTAGGAGGTGAGCGGCCGGGGCGCAGGCGACGTGGTGATCACCGTGCCCTTGGGCGTGTCGCCGAAGCCGAACTCGCCGGGGCCCGCAACCCACGTGGAGTCGTCGTAGCCGTCGGCGTTCCACGCACCGGCGGGAGCGGCCGACGGGTACAGCCACCGCCACGTGCTGGCGTAGGGCACGTACACCGTCTCCACCGCCGGGACGGTCGTCGGCGGCGCGGTGGTGGGTGTGGTCGTGGTGGTCGTGGTGGTCGTCGTCGTGGTGGTGGTCGTGGTCGTCGTGGTGGGCGGCGTCGCCGTGACGGCGCTCGAGGCACCCAGGTTCCCGGCCGCATCGAACGCCGCCACCACGTACTGGCCCGGGTCCTGCGGGGTGGCCGAGCCGACCGTGAAGCTCGATGCCGCCGGGCCCACCACGGCCACGGGCGTGGCGCCCCGGCTCACGAGGTAGCCGGCCACGGCGTCGTCGTCGGTGGACGGCGTCCAGGCCAGATCGGCACCCGCGGCGGTGAGGGTGGCGGTGAGGGTCGGGCCCGTCGGCGCCGACGTGTCGCCGTTGTCGCCGCGGGTGACGGCCTCGAGGTCGAACAAGACCTTGCCCGCCTGGGCCCGCCAGCCATGCACCTCGACCGCCAGGGTGTTGGTACCGGTCCGCAGCAAGCTGCCGGGCACCTTGAACGCCTTGGCCTGGAGGTCCGTGCTGCCGCCGACGTAGCCCGAGGCCACGGTGGTCGACGTGATGGTGCCCGCCGGCATGTTCCACCGTCCGGCCTCGATGCCGTTGACGTAGAGGACGGCGCCCTGGGTGAACATGGCGCCGAGCTCGATCACCTTGACCTGGCTGGCATCGGCGACCTCGAACGAGCGGCGGAAGTAGGTGGTGACGGGCTTGGTGGCACCGATGGTGGTGGTCTCGCCTCCGCCCCAGCCGAGCACGGCCGGCGCCGACGCCCACGAGGTGTCGGCGAAGGCGTCGGCGCGCCAGGCCGTGCCCTGGTCGGATCCGTCGTCGAGGTACTTCCAGGTTGAGCCGTAGGCGATCGGCGTGGCGAGCTTGGCCACCGGGCCGCGCACGGCCACGGGCGCCGGGCTGGCGGAGCGGTTGCCGCGCACGTCGGCGGCCCGCACCGTGTACTGCAACGAGCCGGTTGCCCCGTTGTCGATGGTGTCGCTGTAGCTGGTGGCGTAGGTGGTGGCGATGATGCGGTCGTTGCGGTACACGTCGTAGGCCACCGAGCCGCTGTCGTCGGTGGACGCGCCCCAGGTGAGGTCCACCTTGCCTTCGCCCACGGTGGCCTTCAGCGCGGTGGGTGTGCTCGGCACGGTGCTGTCCTCGGGGCAGAACCGGCCGAAGCCGCCGAGGTAGTCGACGGCGGCGGTGCCGGAGTAGGCGCCGCGGGTGTAGTCACCGCCGATCCAGAGGCACTTGCGGCTGTCCATGGCCACGCCCCAGAGGCCCTCGTCGTTGTTGCCGCTGAGCCCGTTGGGCCACCAGGAGGCGTCGTACTCGAAGGTCTGGGCGTTCCAGCGGGCGACGCTGCGGATGTTGTCTACGGCCCGGAACCCCGTTGGGCTCGACCAGTTGTTGGTGCCCGAGTAGTTCCAGTTCCAGCAGTGGCACCCGGCGTAGATCCAGCCGTCGATGGTCTCGATGGCCTGGAAGTCGCCGCCGTTCTTGGTCACGTGGGAGTCGATCAGCGTGGTGCGGTTGGCGTTGTAGAGCTGGAGGTCGTGCTGGCTGCCGCCCACGATCAGGTTGCCGTTCGCTTCGCCCACGGCCTGCTGGTACGAGTTCGTGCCGGATCCCGTCGAGGGCTGGAAGGCGCCCACGCCGGCAACCGGGGTGCCGTCGGCGATGTTGGTGATGGCGTGGTAGGCGTGGGTGGTGTTGC
>CAZIVZ010000210.1:0-6114 GCA_964542495.1 uncultured Aquihabitans sp. | reverse complement strand
ACGTTCATGTGGCGCAAGGCGATGGTCTACCTCGGGCTCGGCGACGACGCGGAGTACGAGACGTACGACGCCGAGTACGACGACGACTACGACGAGCGGTCCAGCCGCGAGCGCTCGGCCCCCCAGCCGCAGCACCGACCGGCGCAGACCTCCAACGTCTCCACCGTGGGTGGCCCGGTGGGGAGCTACGGCGACGAGCCGTCGGCCATCGGTGAGATACGGCCCATCGGCCGCGGGGCCGACCTGCGCGAATCGGCGCCCGGGGTGGGCCACACCGTGAACCCCAGCGGCGGCGCGCGCCCCCGTCCCCAGGTGGTGCGGCCCATCGCCATCACCCCCAACGCCAAGCCCCACCTGGTGGCGCCGGTCTCGTTCAACGAGGCCCAGGACGTGGCCGACAAGTTCAAGGGCAGCCAGCCCGTGATCATGAACCTCCAGGGCGCCGACCGGGAGCTGTCGCGTCGCCTCATCGACTTCGCCAGCGGGCTCTGCTACGGGCTCGGTGGCCAGATGGAGCGGGTGGCCAACCAGGTGTACCTGCTCACCCCCACCAACGTCGAGGTCTCGGCTGAGGAGCGGCGCCGCCTGCACGACCGCGGCTACGACGCCTGATCGATGATCGTCCTGCGGTACCTCGTCCTGGGGTACATCATCGCCGTCGGCCTGGTGATCATCGGCTCGTGGGTCCCGCTCGAGCCGGACTCCGGTCCCTACCGGGTGTGGGTGTTCTGCCGCCGCATCACCGATCCCGTGTTGGAGCCGGTACGTCGGATCGTGCCGCCTGTCGGGGGCATGGTCGACCTGTCGCCCACCATCGTCCTCTTCGTGCTGTTCGCCCTTTTGCGCATCCTGTGACCAGTAGGATCGCCGCATGGAACTGACCCTGAAGCGACTGCTGGAACAGGCGGAGTTCACCAAGACCCGTGGCGGAGGGTACGACCGGGGCGAGGTCGACGACTTCCTCGATCGCACCGTGGCCATGGCCGCCAAGGTGGAGGCGCGCCTCACCCAGGCCCTCGACGAGGCCGCCAGCGCCACCGCCGCGCCGGCCGGCGCGCCGGCCGAGGCCGACATCGAAGCCGAGGTGCAGCGGCGCCTCGAGGCCCGTCTGGCCGAGCTGCCCCCGGCCCCGTCGGGCCCGTCCGAGGAGGAGACCGCCGAGCAGGTGCGGCGCACGATCGTGCTGGCCGAGCGCACCGCGAGCGAAGCCGTGCGCGAGGCCCGCGAAGAGGCCGCCACCCTGCTGGCCGAGGCCCAGACCCGTGCCGCCACCCTCACGGTCGAGGCCGAGCAGCACGCGGAGCGGGTCACCACCGAGGCCGACGAGCGAGCCGCCGAGGTCCGAACCAGCGCCGAGGCCGAGGCCGAAGGAGCCCGGGCCGCCATCGCGGCCGAGGTCGCCACCGAGCGCCAGGCGGCACGCAACCGGCTGGCCCTCGAGATCAGCTCGATCGAGGGCGTCCGCGAGGCGCTCCGCAGCGATGCCGCCGTGTTGGAGCGCCACGTCGAGGAGCAGCGCACGCAGTTGCGCAGCACCATCGGCGAGCTCCAGCGCCTGCTCGACGACCCGGCCGGGTTCCGCCTGGCCCCGGTCCCGGCCCTCCTCGAGCCGGACGTCCCCGATCTGGAGGTCCCCGACCTCGACGAACCGGTGGCCGAGGAGCCAGAGCCTGACCTCGAGGAGCCGGCGGCCGAGGAGCCGGCGGCCGAAGCGCCCGGCCCGGAGCCGCTGCTCACGTTCAGCGACGACCTGGCCCCGCCAGCCGAGCCGACGAGCGTCCCCGAGGCCGCGGTGGAGCCCGTGCCCGGCGCGCCAGAGGAGCTGGTGCCCCCGCGCCTCGACTTCGCCGAGGTCGACCACGATCAGCCCGGATTCATCGACCTGGTGGACCCCGGTCCGCCCACCGCCCCGGTCTCGGTGGTCGAGCTCACCAGCCCGGACGACTCCGCCAACGTCGAGGACGACGCCTTCCTGGCCGAGCTCCGCAAGGCCATGGCCGACGACGAGCCCCTGGGCCCGCGCGAGCACGTCGCCAACCCGCCGTCGGTGCTCCCGTTCGAGGACGAGGACCGCCGCGGCTGGCGCTTCGGCAAGCGCCGCTGATCCTTCTGTTCTACGCTCCGGCACCCTTCGTGCCTGGAAAGGAACGCCATGGCCAAGGCCACCCCTGCGAAGAAGGCCGCTGCCACCAAGGCGGCCCCGGTCAAGAAGGCGCCGGCCAAGAAGGCCGCGGCGGCCAAGAAGGCCGTCCCGGCCAAGAAGGCGGCACCCAAGAAGTCGCCGTTCTCGGCCAAGTGGCTCACCCAGCAGGAGGCCGCCCTCCAAGACGAGCGCGCCACCTACCTGCGCCAGGCCGAGAGCCTCCAGGCCGAGGCCGACGCCCTGGTGGCCGACTTCGAGTCCGGCGACGCCCAGTTCGACGAGGACGGCGGGGAGGGTGACACCCTGAGCAGCGAGCGCGAGCGCGACCTCGTGCTGTCGGCGCAGGCCCGCGAGGCGGTGGCCGAGATCGACCACGCCCTGGCCAAGTTCGCTCAGGGCACCTACGGCATCTGCGAGGCATCGGGCGACCCGATCCCCAAGGAGCGCCTCGAGGCCATCCCGTGGGCCCGTGTCCAGGTCGCGTACAAGACGGGTGGCTTCGGCCACCGGTGAACGACCCGCCCCGCAAGCTGCGCCTGGTGGCCGCCGTCGGCGTCCTCGTGGTGGTGCTCGACCAGCTCACCAAGACCTGGGCGCTGCGGGCGCTGGCCGACGGCCCGATCGAGTCGATCGGCTCGTTGCAGTTCCAGCTCCTCCACAACACCGGTGCCGCCTTCAGCATGGGCAGCGGCCGAGGTCTCGGGCCCTGGGTGTCGGTGCTGGCCATCGCCGTGGTGGTCGGGCTCTCCCTCGGCTACACCAGCCGGTTCACGCTGGGCGCGGTGTCGGCGGGGCTGATCGCCGGCGGTGCCGTCGGCAACCTGGCCGACCGGGCCTTCCGGGGCGACGACGGCTTCCTGCACGGGGCCGTGGTCGACTTCATCGACGTCCAGTGGTGGCCGGTCTTCAACATCGCCGATGCCTGCATCGTGGTGGGGGCGGTGCTGCTGGTGCTGGCCAGCCTCCGCAACCCCGGCGGCACATGACCGTCTCGCGCTCGTGAGCGAGGTCGCCGAGCCGGTGCCGGCCGCCCTCGACGGCCAACGGATCGACCGCGTGGTGGCCATGCTCACCGGGATCAGCCGCACCGAGGCGGCCGACCTGGTGCGGTCCGGGGCGGTCGAGGTCGACGGCAAGGTGGCCACCCGTGGTGCCGACCGCCTCCACGAGGGCCAGCACCTGCGCTTCGAGGCCCCGGAGCCGGTGGCCGAGGCCCGGCCCGAGCCCGAGCCCGACGTCGCGGTCCCCGTCGTGCACGTCGACGACCACGTGGTGGTGGTCGACAAGCCCGCCGACCTGGTGGTCCACCCCGGGGCCGGCCACGTCCACGGCACCCTCGTGAGCGGGCTGCTGGCCCGGTTCCCCGAGGTGGCCGACGTGGGCGACCCCCTCCGCCCCGGCATCGTCCACCGGCTCGATCGCGGCACGTCGGGCCTGCTCGTGGCCGCCCGCACCGCCGAGGCGTACGACTCGCTCGTGGCCCAGCTGTCGGAACGCACCGTCGCCCGGCGCTACCGGACCCTGGTGTGGGGCCACCCCGAGTCACCCCGGGGGCTGATCGATGCTCCCATCGGCCGGTCGCCCAAGCACCCCACGAAGATGGCGGTCACGTCGAACGGCAAGGAGGCCCGCACCCGCTACGAGGTGGTGAGCCGCCACGCCGAGCCCTCCCCGACGGCCGTGCTCACCTGCCGGCTCGAGACCGGTCGGACCCACCAGATCCGGGTGCACCTGGCCGCCATCGGCCACCCCGTGGTGGGCGACGACCGCTACGACGGGGTGCGCCAGACCCTGCTCATGGCGCGGCCGTTCCTCCACGCCGAGCACCTGGGCTTCCGCCACCCCGTCACGGGTGAGGCGCTGGCGTTCGACTCGCCCCTCCCGAGCGACCTGGTGGCCGTCCTGGCCCGGCTCGGTCCCGCGCTGGAGTAGCAGCCTCAGGCCATGGGCTCGGGCCAGGGGGCTTCGTCGCGGGCGATGGCGGCGATGTCGGCGAGGGTGCGGTCCTCGAGCATCTGGCGCATCTGTTCGCCGACGTCGGCCCAGATGGCGAGCAGCACGCACTGCCCCTCGTGGTCGCACGCCCCGCTCTGGTGCGGCTTGCCGAACGCGCCGACCTCGATGGGCCCGTCGACGGCGCTGACGATGGCGGCCAGCGTGATCTCCTCCGGCGGCCGGGCCAGCACGTAGCCGCCGCCGACGCCGCGCTTGGAGCGCACCAGCCCGGCCCCCTTGAGGGCGAGCAGGATCTGCTCGAGGTAGGGCTGGGGGAGCACGGTGCGATCCGCGATGTCTCGCACGGAGGTGGGGGTGCCGTCGTCGTGCATGGTGAGCGAGAGCAACGCCCGGCACGCATAGTCGCCTCGAGTGGACACCCTCACCCGGGGGAGTCTACGAGTCGGCCCCGACCGCTCGGTGTTCCCCGGCGACGGCGCCGGCGGTAGGTTGGCCTCGGAACGCCGGAAAGGACCCACGTGGACAAGCCCGTGCTCCCCGATTACGCCGGGGCGTGCATCTCCAACATCGTCCCGGCCCTCCTCGACGGCAGCATCGAAGCGCCCTCGTGGATCCCGCCGGTGGCGCTCGAGGCCGACCAGGTGGTGCTGTTGGTGCTCGACGGCCTGGGCTGGGAGCAGCTCCAGGCCCGCCGCCACCTGGCCCCCACGCTGGTGTCCCTCGCCGGCGGTCCCATCACCAGCGTGGCGCCATCCACCACCGCCACCGCCCTCACCTCGATCGCCACCGGTCTCACCCCCGGCGAGCACGGCGTGGTGGGCTACCGGGTGGCGGTGGACCACGAGGTGCTCAACATCTTGCGGTGGACCACGCCCGCGGGCGACGCCCGCCAGCGCATCGAGCCCACCAAGTTCCAGCCCCACGCCGCGTTCTGCGCCCAGCGACCACCGATCGTGACCAAGGCCGAGTTCGTGACCTCCGGCTTCAGCGGCGCCCACCTGTGCGACGTGCGCTTCCACGGCTACCGGATGACGTCCACGCTCACCGTGGAGCTCCGCAAGGCGCTGCGCGCCAGAGAGCCGTTCGTGTACGCCTACTACGACGGCATCGACAAGGTGGCCCACGAGTACGGGCTCGGCGAGCACTACGACGCCGAGCTGGTGGCGGCCGATGCGCTGGTGGCCGACATCTTGGGCCTGCTGCCTCGCAACGCGGCGCTGGTGGTCACCGCGGACCACGGCCAGGTCGACGTCGGTGCCAACCTGATCGACCTGCATCCAGACGTGCTCGCCCACGTCTCGTTCCAGTCCGGCGAGGGCCGGTTCCGGTGGCTCCACGCCCGGCCCGGTCGCATCCCGCAGCTGGCCGAGGCGTGTCGCGCCCATCACGCCGACACGGGTTGGGTCTACGAGCGCGAGGAGACGGTGGATGAGGGCTGGTGGGGTGATCGCGTCACCGACGCGGCCCGCCAACGTCTGGGTGACGTCGCCCTCGTGGCCCGGGCCGACGTGTCCTACCACGATGCCGCCGATTCGGGGCCGTTCGAGCTGGTCGGCCGCCACGGGTCGCTCACCGCGGCCGAGATGTACGTCCCCCTGCTCGTAGGAGAAGCCTGAATGTCCGATCCCCAGCCCAGCCCGTCCGACGCGCCCGAGGTGGCCCACGGCGAGCTCGTGTCCCTCGGCGACGAGCCGGGGGCCGAGCCGGTGGAGGAGGAGCGACGCGAGGCCGTGGAGGAGCCGGCCAAGGTGATGCGGATCGGGTCCATGATCAAGCAGCTGCTCGACGAGGTGCGCACCGCCGAGCTCGACGCCCCGGCCCGCACCCGGCTCAAGGAGATCTACGACACGTCGGTGCAGGAGCTGGGCACGGCGCTCTCACCGGACCTGCGCCAGGAGCTCGAGCGGGTGACCATCCCCTTCGGCGGCAACGATCCCACCGACGCCGAGCTGCGGGTGGCCCAGGCCCAGCTGGTGGGCTGGCTCGAGGGCCTGTTCCACGGCATCCAGGCCACG
>CAZIVZ010000209.1:0-6114 GCA_964542495.1 uncultured Aquihabitans sp. | reverse complement strand
CCCCGCGCGGGGCCGACACCTCGCCGTCGGCGGGCTCGGCGGCGGCGGTGCCGTAGAGCCGGGGATCCCACAGGACCTCCTCGGTGGGCGGGTCCTGGAGCGCCCCGTCGATGGACCGGGCCGAGTCCCGCTGGTCGAGGAACGTGACCAGCTCGGGGCCGAACACGTAGGGGGCGGCGAACAGCGCGGTGAGGATCGGCGGGACCTCGTCGTCGAGCTTGTCCGACGCGGCGTCGCCCTCGGCCTGGCTCGCCTCCTCGTACTCCTTGCGCTCGGCGGCGGTCAGCACCTCGGAGACGTACGCGTCCTCGATCCGGGAGGCATCGCCCTCGGCCAGCGCCCGCAGCACGGAGGCAGAGCCGTCCTCGTCGTCTTCGGACACCCGCTGGAGGTCGAAGTGCTGGTCCTGGAGGACGTGGGTGAGCTCGTGGGCGAGCGTGACGCGCAGCCCCGGGGTCATCTTCGAGCCTCGCACGTACACCTTCTCGGTGTCCGGGTCGTAGTAGGCCAGCGACCCCGAGTCGCTCAGGGTCTTCTGCGCTTCGTTGAGGTCGACCTTGCCCTCGATGAGCCCCAGGGCCCGGAGCTGGGCGACGGCGTCGTCCATCTGCTGCTGCTCCTCGTCGGTGAGCTCGACATCGCCGCCGGTGGACGCCTCGGTGTACTCCTTCGCGGTGAGGAACCGGACCTCCACCGGGTGCTCGAACTCGAGGTCGCGCTCGTCGGCCACCCATCGGGCGATGGGCTCCACGCGGGCGTCCCACTGGTTCGGGAACTGCCGGCCACCTCGGGTCACCAGGTAGACGGTGCCCGCCACCAGGGCCAGCACCACCACGGCCGAGAGGACCAGGATCCAGCGCGGCGCCCGGTCCACGAGCGGGACCGTGGGGTTCAGCCCGGGAAACGGCGACAGGTTGGGCGGCGGCTTCGGGGGCGGCGGCGGGGGCACCGACGGCGCGGCCCACGGGTTCGAGCCTGCCGTGCCGTGCACCACCCCGCCGGGACCGGGCAGCGGGGGCAACGCGGTGTTGCCGGTGGGCGCCACCGGTGGTCCGCCACCCCAGGGACCCGGCTCGCGCGGCGGCGACGGCCAGGGGGTCTGGTCGTTCACCGGGCCACGATCCGGCTGCGCGCACGCACCGTCGACCAGGCACGCGGCGCGACGGTTGGCGGGCGGGTGATCACGGGGTACCCGTCGGCATGCGCGTCGGAGGTGTGAGAGCGCGCGTTCCGGCCGGCGTCACCCCCTGCTGCTCCACGGGGCGACCCTACCGACCAGATGGGCGCCGCAGCCGTCCCCCCACCTGGGAGCCTGGGGCGGTGAACGTGCACGACCTGCCCACGCCCGCCCTTCTCGTGGACCTCGACGCGTTCGAGCACAACGTGGCCACGATGGCGGGGCTCCACCCCGGCGCGCGACTCCGCCCGCACGTGAAGGCGTTCAAGTCGACGGCCTTGGCCCGCGAGCTGACCCGGGCCGGCCACCGCTCGTTCTGCGCGGCCACCCCCCGGGAGGTGGTGGGCCTGGCCGCCGCCGGGTTGGGCCACGACCTCCTCCTGGCCAACGAGGTCGTCGATCCCCGTGCCCTGCGCGCCCTGGCCGCGTGCGAGGCGCGGGTGACGGTGGCCGTCGACTCCGACGCCACCATCGGCGTCGCCGCCGCCAACGGGATCACCGAGGTGCTCGTCGACGTCGACGTGGGCTGCTTCCGCTGCGGGTGCCCACCGGCCGACGCCGGGCGGCTGGCGGAGAAGGCCCGAGCGGCCGGGCTCACGGTGCGGGGCGTGATGGGCTACGAGGGCCAGTTGATGATGGAGCCCGGCGAGACCCGGGCCGAGCGGGTGGAGGCGGCCATGGCGCTCCTCCTGGCCGCGCACGCGGACGTGGGCGGCGACGTGGTGTCCGGCGGCGGCACCGGCACCTGCCGGGAGAACCGGTGGGTCACCGAGCTCCAGGCGGGGTCCTACACGCTGATGGACACGGCGTACGGCTCCACCGACCTGCCGTTCCGCCAGGCGCTGTCGCTCTGGCTCACCGTGGTCTCGGTGCACCCCGGCGGATGGGCCGTGGCCGACGGCGGGCTCAAGGCGCTGGGGATGGACCACGGCGACCCCACGGTGGTGGACCACCAGGTCGTGTACTGCTCCGACGAGCACACCACCTTCGCGCCGGGCCCGGCGGGCACGCTCCCGCGCGTGGGCGATCGGGTGCGCGTGCTCCCGGCCCACGTCGACCCCACGCTCGCCTACCACGAGCGCATGCACCTGGTGCGCGACGACGAGGTGGTGGGCACCTGGCCGGTGGACCTGCGCGGCTGGTGAGCCGGCTGGCGAGGCACCAGCGGGCCGTGCGGTCAGCTTCCGGTGTCGGAGTCGGGGCAGTCCTCGCGCAGGGCGGCCACCAGGGCGTCCCAGGAGGTGCGCAGCCCCGAGGCGGCATCGCCCAGGTCGGTGCCGGCGTCGCCTCCGAGGGCGCCGCCCAGCGCGGTGATCGACGATCGGAGGTCCTCGACCTGCGGGGCGAGCTTGGCGTCGGCCGCGTCGGCGAAGGTCTTGAGCGATTCGCCGAGGTCGTCGAGGTAGGTCCGCACCGAGCCCAGGCCCTCGCCCACCAGGTCGAGCTCGTCGAACGCCGAGAAGGCCGTCACCACGTCGTCCCACGCCGCGCAGTACGACGCCTGGGCCGAGGTGGTGGTGGCCGCCTCGTCGGAGCCGTTCGACGAGCACGCCGCCAGCGGCAGGGCCAACAGCGCAGCGGCGCCGGCGGCGGCCAGGACACGGCGGAGGTGGGGCAGACGGTGGGGCACGGGATCTCCTGGGGTCCTCGGATCGGCACCAGTCAAGCGGATGGGGCGCCACCCGCCAGCGCGAGGCTGGAGTGGCCGACGATCCCCGGGGCCGCTCCGGCCTGGTCTCGGGCACCGACGTCATGGAGCCGGGACCAGGGGCCGGGCTCCTTGCGTTCCCGATCGCCGTGCCGATCGAGGGGTACCCCGCGGGGGTGTTCGACCTGGGCGACGCCCACCCGGCGGTGGCCACCACCGACACCGACGGGTCCCAGCTCGTGGTGCGGCTCTGGCGCGGCGGGGAGACCACCGCGTTCGTGACGGCCGGCGAGGACCTGGGTAACACCTTCTTCTCGGTGTCCATGGCGCGGGCGGAAGGTCGCACCTACCTCCGTGCCGCCGCAGGCGACCGCGGCGGAGGCGTGTTCTTCGCGTGGGACGTCGACGACCCCTGCCGGGTGCTGCCAGCGCCGACACGGGGCGAGGATCCGGGCAGGACCGACCCCGCCCTGCCGGCGGACGCGTCGACGGGCACGGCCACCTACACCGGGTGAGCGCGCGGCCTGGGAGCGAGCCGCTACGGCAGCGGAGGGATCGGTGGTGGCGGATCGGCGGGCCGCGCGAAGACCCCATCGAGGGCGAGGGCGTAGCAGCCGTCGATGGCGTTCATCGGGTTGCACCGGGCCACCACGTCCTCGGGCAGCTTCGCGACGTAGTCGGTGCCGAAGTAGCTGGAGTAGCCGGGCACCGGGTAGTCGGTGCTCACCCATTGTGCCCCGCTCGCGAGCGCCGCCTCGAGGGTGCTGGTGTCACCGGTGGCCACCTCGGCACCGGGCGAGTCGGCCCGGGTGCGCACCATGTAGCCAGCTCGAACCAGGTCCTGGATCTGGGCCCTGGCACCCTTGGCGTCGTTGCGCTCCACGAAGGCGGCGTCGGCGTTGCCCGGGTTCGAGTTGGTGAACAGCACCCGGCCTTGCAGCGACGGGTGACCGGTGAGGTACCGGGTGCGGTAGGAGCCGCCGTTGTCCATCAGGAACATGACCTTGCCGCGGGACTCCCCCAGCGTGGGCCAGCCGTCCTGGAGGACCGCGGCCTCGAGCGTCGGCCTGGTGCCGCGCACGTCGTCCGGCGTGATCATCTCGCCGGGGCCGAACACGCTGCGGATCTCGGCGTCGAGTCGATCCATGGAGGCGACGTCGAACGGCTCGGGGTGCACGAACGTGAACGAGCCGATGTCGATGGTGTCGTCCTTGAGCTCCACCAGGATCGCGATCGGGACGTGGGCGGGGTTGGCGTCGGACCACTCCTTCACCGTGGTGAGGCGGGCCACGAAGGTGAGGCAGTTCGAGTGGTAATCGACGTCTTGCGCGTGCAGC
Source organism: uncultured Aquihabitans sp. (assembly GCA_964542495.1). Lineage (GTDB taxonomy): Bacteria > Actinomycetota > Acidimicrobiia > Acidimicrobiales > Iamiaceae > Aquihabitans. The sequence continues at coordinate 1,952 of CAZIVZ010000209.1, read as the reverse complement.
ACCTTGAGGCCGGGTTGCGCCATCACGGGGCGGCGGGGGCGAAGGGCCCCAGCTGGCCGCGGTCAGTGAGGGGAGCGGGAGAGGGCCAGCACCAGGTCGGCGTCGACCTCGCTGGCCTCGGGCCCGTAGCCCAGCACGATCGTGCCGCCGGACCGGCACACCGGACAGGTCGCGGCCACCACGAGCACGAGGTCGTCCGGGTCCGACGCACCCTCGAGGCGGCGCTCCTCGGCGGCGGTGAACTCGGCGGCCGCCGTCACCGATCCGCAGGCCGTGCAGCGCAACGAGCCCGGTGCGGTGCCGGGCACGAACTGGGTGGCGAACCCGCGCTCAGCCATGGCGTGCAAGACGTCCGTGGTGGTCTCGGTGCCAGCGGGGAGCGGAGAGCCGTCGACGGTCATCCGTCGTCCTCCAGGTCAGGGTACGGGCGGTCAGCGAGCGCCTGGGCCAGGTGCACCGCGTTGGCCACCATCGTTCGGGTGGTGTGGGCCGTCTTCTGCGGTGCCTCGTCCAGGTCTCGGTAGTCGACCGACCCCATGGCCTCGCCCACCCAGTAGGTCATGGCACCGGCGGCGAGCGTGAACCCCACGTCGTTGAGGCCCTGGAAGAGCTCGGCCCCCACGTGGTGCGCGCCGTCCTCGTTTCCCACCACGGCAACCATGGCCACCTTGTCCGTCGTCGGCATCTGGCCCCGGTCGTCGGTGTCGCTGATGAAGGCGTCGAGGCGCTCCAGGACCCGCTGGGCGTGGCTGCTCGGGTGACCCATCCAGATCGGGGTGGCCAGGACGAACAGCTCCGTCTCGAGGATGGACCGCCGGAGATCGGGCCACTGATCGCCCGACCCCTGATCGTGGGTGACGCCGGGCCTCACGTCGAAGTCGACGATCCGCGCCCGCCCCAGCGGCACCTCGTGAGCGGCGAGCTCGGCACCGATCTGGTCCAGCAGCACGTCGGTGCTCGACGGGTCCGGACCGGGCTTGAGCGTGCAGTTGAGCGCGAAGGCCTTCACCGGCCGACGGCCTTCTCGAGCTGGGCCTTGTTCATCTTCGACCGGCCCTCGATGCCCTTCTGCCTGGCCTCGTTGTAGAGCTGGTCGCGCGTTCGCCCGCCCGGGCCTCGGTGCGACCGCAGGCCGCCGCGGCGACCGGAGGAGAGGTCATCGATCGACGACCTGCTCGCCGTCTTCGCCTCACCGGAGCGGGCTCGCTCCTTGTTGACGGTGCGCGCCGCGATCTCCTCGGCCTCGTCTTCGCTGCGGCCCCGCTCCTCGAGGCCGTCCTTGATGTGCTCGTTCTGGCGCTCTCGCTTGGCGCTCCACGCTCGTGGCATCGGTCCCCTCCTCGGGTCGACTGGGCAGACGCGGACCCGGTACCCGCCGGCTCGGACGCCGAACCCCGGGGCGCAGGCGATCAGCGGTCTCCGGGGTGTCGCTCCCACAGACCGCACCCGAGGGGACCCACCAGGTCTCGGACCGGGGTTCGCCCGCCGAGGTCGCGCTCGCCCTCGCCGAGCACGTCGCGCCAGCGTCCGGCCGGGGCGTCGAGGTGCGCGTCGGCGTCACGACGGACCGGGACCACCACGAGCACGTCGTCGTCACCGCGCGTGAACGCCACGGTGGCGCGCCCGGCGGCCAGCGGCCGGTAGGCGCCGACGAAGGGCAGCGGCCGTCGCCGGCGCAGATCGAGGGCGCGGTGCAGCACGTGGAGCTTGGCGGTGGCGCGGGTGGGGCGGGCACCCGAGCGGACCGCCTCGAGCTGGCGGCGGCGGGCAGGGCGATCGGTGGGGCGGCGGACGTCGGGGTCCACCAGGGAGAGGAACCAGGTCTCGTCGCCCTGGTACACGTCGCAGACGCCGGGGGTGGTGGCCCGCAGCAGGACCTGGGCCACCGACATCCGTTCGCCCAGCCGGGCCACCGGCTGGGCGAACGGGATGAAGTCGGACCAGAAGGCGGG
>CAZIVZ010000208.1:0-6159 GCA_964542495.1 uncultured Aquihabitans sp. | reverse complement strand
TGGCCCGTCCGGCGGCGACGAGGCCGAGGCTGGCACGGGGGCTCGCGCCGTAGGCCACGAGCTCCTTGAGGTCGGCCAGGCCGAAGCGGCTGGGCTCACGCGTGGCGAGCACCAGGCTCACCGCGTAGTCGATGACCTCGCGGGCCACGAAGATGGAGTCGGCCACGCCCTGGAGCTCGCCGAGGGCCTCGATCGAGAGGCTCTCGCGGGGCTCGGGCGGGGCCACGCCCATGCGCTGGACGATCTCCACCTCCTCGGCCGGGGTTGGGTAGTCGACCACGATCTTCATCAAGAAGCGGTCCCGCTGCGCTTCGGGCAGGGGGTAGACGCCCTCCTGCTCGATGGGGTTCTGGGTGGCCAGCACCAGGAAGGGCTGGGGCACGGGGTAGCTGTTCCCGCCGATCGACACCTGGTGCTCGGCCATCACCTCGAGCAGGGCTGACTGCACCTTGGCGGGGGCGCGGTTGATCTCGTCGGCCAGGACGAAGTTGGCGAACACCGGGCCCAGCTCGACGTCGAAGGTCTCGGTGCTCGAGCGGTAGATCCGGGTGCCCATGACGTCGGCGGGGAGGAGGTCGGGCGTGAACTGGATGCGGGCGAACGAGCCGCCCACCACGACGGCGATCGTCTCGGCCGCGAGGGTCTTGGCCAGGCCGGGCACGCCCTCGAGCAGGGCGTGGCCCTTGGCGAGGAGGCACACGAGGAGGCGCTCGACCACGCGGTCTTGGCCCACGATCACCTTCTTGACCTCGAACACGGTCTGCTCGAGGCGCTCCGCCGCAGCGGCGATCGGGTCCTGGCCGGTTGGCAGGGAGGTCATGGAGGTCGGTGCCTTTCGGTCGTCGCCGCAGGTCACCCAACCAGCGCGTCGCGAAGCACAGCGTAAAGGGCCGCGGGCCGGCACCGGTTTCGGTGTCGTTTCGCCCCGCACCGGTACCGTCGCGACGTGCGCATCCTGGTGGTGGAGGACGAGGTGGAGCTGGCCCAGGCCATCGCCGTGGGCCTGCGGCGCGAGGGCTACGCGGTCGACGTGGCCACCTCGGGCGAGGAGGCGGTGGACCGCCTGTCGGTCTCCCCCTACGACCTGGTGACGCTCGACCTCAACCTGCCCGACACCGACGGGCTCGACCTGGCCCGCCGGATCCGTGCCGACCCCCTGCTCGCCCCGCTGGACGACGAGCCGGCGCCCCGCGTGCTCATGGTCACGGCCCGAGACGGCGTGCGGGAGCGGGTGACCGGGCTCGACGAGGGTGCCGACGACTACCTGGTGAAGCCCTTCGCCTTCACCGAGCTCTCGGCTCGGGTCCGCAGCCTGCTGCGCCGCGATGCCGGTCGGTCGGGAGCGATCCTGCGGGTGGGTGAGCTCGAGCTCGACACGGCGCGGTTCGAGGCGGCGCGCCGCGGCCGGTTGCTCGACCTCACCGCCAAGGAGTTCTCCCTGCTGCGGTACTTCATGGCCCACGCCGGCGAGGTCCTGAGCCAGGAGCGCCTGCTCGAGCACGTGTGGGACGAGAACGCCGACCCGCTCACCAACACGGTGCGGGTGACCGTGGGCACCCTGCGGCGCAAGCTCACCCGGGACGACGATGCGGAGCCGCCGATCGAGACCGTGATCGGCGCCGGCTACCGCCTGCGTGCCGACCTGCTCGCGGGACCCGCTCCGGAGCCCGGCGGTGGCTGACCTGCCCGGGTCGCCGCCCGAGGTGGCCGCGGTGCCGAACCCGGCCGGCCCGGCGGGCCGCGAGCCGTGGCGTGCCGACGACATCGCGCTCTCGCGCCCGTCGAAGCGCCTCGTGCAGCTGGCCGACGCGCTGCCGGACTGGATGGGCTCGGTGCGGTTCCGCCTCACCGCCCTCTACTCGCTGGTGCTGTTCGGGCTGGCGGCGTTCATGGTGGCCGGGCTCTACGCGCTGATCGCCACCCGCCTGCACGACGAGACCGTGTACGTCACCCGCCAGGTGACGGTGGCCGAGCGGGTGCCGGGCGGCTTCACCCTCACACCCACCCAGGTGCGCGAGGAGTACCGGTCCGTGGAGCAGCTGGCCAACGCCCGCGCCCTGGGCCTGCTGCGCACCTACTCGCTGACCGCGCTCGGGATCTTGTTCCTGGTGAGCCTGGTGGTCGGCTGGCTGGTGGCGGGCCGGGTGCTCGCGCCGATCGGCCGCATCACCGCGGTGGCGCGCGACATCCAGGCCACCGACCTGTCCCGACGCATCGCGCTCCACGGTCCGCCCGACGAGCTCAAGGAGCTGGCCGACACCTTCGACGCCATGATCGCCCGTCTCGACGATGCCTTCGAGGGCCAGCGCCGCTTCATCCAGGAGACCTCCCACGAGCTGCGCAACCCGCTCGCCGTGATCCGGACCAACCTCGACGTGGCGTTGGCCGATCCCGCGGCGACCGCCGACGAGCTGCGGGCCACCGCGGAGCTGGTGGGACGCAACGCCGAGCGCATGACCCGCCTCGTCGACGACCTGCTCGTCTACGCCCGCAGCGGCTCGCCCGTCCGCGTCGCCCAGCCTGTCGACCTCGGTGAGCTCGTGGTCGAGGTCGCCCACGAGTTCCGTGTCCCGGCGCAGGCCCGGGGGCTCACCCTGCACACCGACGCGCGGCCCGGCCTCGTCACCGTGGGCGACCGCGTGGCCCTGCGGCGCGCGCTGGTGAACCTGGTGGCCAACGCGGTGCGCCTGGCCCCCGAGGGCAGCACCGTCGCCATCGGGGCCGGGCGGTCTCACGACCGGGTCTGGATGGCCGTGGCCGACGAGGGTCCGGGCATCGCGCCAGAGGACCGGCCCCTCGTGTTCCAGCGCTTCTGGCGAGGGAACCAGGCGTCAGCTCGCGAGGAGGGTCGCAGCGGCCTGGGCCTCGCCATCGTCGACGAGGTGGTGCGCGAGCACCGGGGCTCGATCGACCTCCAGCCCACCGCAGCAGGAGGCTCGGTCTTCACGCTCTGGTTCCCGGCCGTGGACGCCGCTCGTGGAGACGGGTCCGTTCCCAGCTGATCCCCAGGGCCCGTTTACGAGGCCTTTCGGAACCGGTCCGTAGCCTCCCCGGTGAGAGGAGTCCGTCCATGACCGACCACCAGCCGTACCCGAGCGTCCCGCCGCAACCGCCGACGCTCCCCCCGACGTCGCCGCCCTCGAGCGCGTGGACGCCCGCGTCGCACTACGCCGGCCCGTCGGCCTACGCCGACCCTTCCCCCGCCCACGCCGGGCAACCGGCCTCCCCCGGCGGAGGCGGGTCCGGACGCTCCAGTTCCCCGCGCCGGGCCCTCGCCGCGCTCGCCGTGGCCGCCACCTTCGCCGCCGGCGCCGGGGGCGTGCTCGTCGGCGCCCAGCTCGCCGACGACGGTTCGTCGGGCACCTCCACCAACACCTCGGCCGCCAGTGGCCAGACCGTGAGCACCCAACCCGGACCGGTCACCGAGGACAGCACCGAGCCGGCGGCCGCGGTGGCCGCAGCGCTCTCGCCGGCCGTGGTGCAGATCACCACCGGCCAGGGCCTCGGCTCGGGCTTCATCTACGACGAGAGCGGCCTGATCCTGACCGCCGCCCACGTCACCGACGGCGCGTCCGACGTGGAGGTCCGGTTGGCCGACGGCACCCGCCTGCCCGGCGAGGTCGTCGGCAGCGACGACAGCACCGATGTGGCGGTGGTGAAGGTGGAACCCGCCGACGATCTTCCGGTGGCGGTGCTGGCCACCGGCGTCCAGCTCCAGGTGGGCCAGCTCGCGGTGGCCATCGGCAGCCCGTTCGGGCTCGATCAGACGGTCACCGCCGGCATCGTCAGCGCCATCGGCCGCTCGACGGAGACCCCTGGTGGCGTGATCCCCGCCATCCAGACCGACGCCCCCATCAACTCCGGCAACTCGGGCGGCGCCCTCGCCGACCGCCAGGGGCGGGTGATCGGCATCAACGACTCGATCATCACCGGGTCGTCGGGCAGCAGCGGCAGCGGCAACGTGGGGATCGGGTTCGCCATCCCGATCGACATCGCCAAGGCCGTGGCCGACCGGATCGTGGCCGGTGAGACCACCGTTCCGGGCTTCCTCGGTGTCGAGGGCGCCGACGCCACCGGCAGTCAGGCCGGTGCCGCCATCACCTCGGTCCAGGCCGGCTCCCCGGCCGCCGAAGCGGGGATCGCCGCCGACGACGTGGTGACCGCCGTCGACGGCCGGAAGGTGTCGTCGATGATCGACCTGGCCGCCGCCGTCCGCACCAAGCAGCCCGGTGACCAGGTCTCCCTCACCGTGGTGCGCGATGGGGACGAGCGGACCGTGGAGGTCACACTCGGCACCCAGGGCTGATCCCGGTCCCCACCCTCGATGAGGCCTACCGGGCCGCGCAGGCGGTCCCGGTAGGCTCATCGGGCCATGTCGCCCGTCATCGTCCTCCTCGCCGTCCTCGCCATCGCCCTGGTGGTCGGCGGCCTCTTCTACGTCTCCACCCAGAAGCGCGGTCGTGGGCCGGAGCTGGAACCGCCCGCCACCCGTGGCGGCGTCCTCGCCCCGCCTCGGCCCACCGAAGCGCCCACGGAGGCGCCACCCGCCGTCGAGGCGGAGGTCGAGGCCCCGCCGGCGCCGGTCGAGGTGGAGGCGCCACCGGCGGTGGTGGCGCCCCCGGTCAAGCCGTCGTTCCGCGATCGCCTGGCCAAGGCCCGGGCCACCTTCGCCGGGTTCCTCGGGCGCTCCCGGATCGACGAGGACACGTGGGACGACCTCGAGGAGGCGCTCATCCGCGCCGACCTCGGCGTGGGACCCGCCACCGCCCTGCTCGACGAGCTGCGCGCCCAGGTGAAGTCCCGCGAGCTCGAGACCGGCGACCAGCTGGTCGAGGCGCTCAAGGCCGAGATGAAGCTTCGCCTCCAGGTGGAGGACCGGTCGCTCCACCTCGACGAGGGCCGTACCAACGTCTGGCTGTTCGTGGGCGTCAACGGCGTGGGCAAGACCACCACCATCGGCAAGCTCGGCAAGCGCCAGACCGACGCCGGCCACCGCGTGGTCATGGCGGCGGGCGACACGTTCCGTGCCGCCGCCGCCGAGCAGCTCGAGACCTGGGCCGGCCGGGCCGGCGCCGACCTCGTGCGCGGCGCGGAGGGCGGCGACCCGAGCGCCATCATCTTCGACGCCGTGGAGTCGGCCGCGGCCAAGGGGGCAGACCTCGTCCTGGCCGACACCGCCGGGCGCCTCCACACCAAGACCAACCTCATGGAGGAGCTGCGCAAGGTGCGCCGCGTGGCCGACCGGGACCCCGGACACGTCACCGAGGTGCTGCTGGTGCTGGACGCCACCACCGGCCAGAACGGCCTGGTCCAGGCCCGCCAGTTCACCGAGGCCACCGAGGTCACCGGCGTGGTGCTCACCAAGCTCGACGGCTCGGCCAAGGGCGGGATCGTGTTCGCCATCCAGACCGAGCTCGGCATCCCGGTGAAGCTGGTGGGCCTCGGCGAGACCGTCGAGGATCTGGTCGACTTCGATCCCGACGAGTTCGTCGACGCCCTCCTGTCCGCGTAGCGTCCAGCGCGTGCGGGCGTGGGGGAGCGTGCGGACGGCGTCGCCCGTGGTCCTGGCCGGAGCCATCGCGCTCGGGGCCCTGGCCGGCTGCGGCTCGTCCGACGCCGCCAGCGACGGTGGGAGCGATCGGGCCGGCAGCGCCGAGGGCGACCGGATCGGGCCGAACGGCGACGACGCGCTCATCCCGCTGCTGCTGACGGTTCCCGAGCTGGAGGCCGGCCTGGTGGAGGGCGACGGCCGCCGCGAGCAGGCGCTCCGGGTTCCCCTGTGCAACCGGGACGAGCTGCCGCCGACCTGGACGTCAGAGGCGTCGATGCTCGGCCTCGACCCCGAGCCCGACGTGATCGGTGGCCTGGGTGAGTCGATCGTGGCGTTCGAGCCCGGCGGCGCCGAGGCCTGGTTCGCCACGCTGCGCGGCTGCGCCAACCTCACGTCCACGGACACGCTGCGCTACACGGAGCTCCCGGGCATCGGCGACGAGGCGCTGGTCTCGGTGCCCACCGAGTACCGCCGGTCCGTGAAGGTGCCGCTCACCGTCGCCGTGGTCCGGGTGGGCGACCGCGTGGTGCTCCTGTCGGGCGCGGTGGAGCGGGACGTGCTCACCGACGCCGTGATCGAGCGGGCCGCGGCCAAGGCCGCCGGCTGAC
>CAZIVZ010000207.1:2460-6202 GCA_964542495.1 uncultured Aquihabitans sp. | reverse complement strand
GTAGAGGTCGAGGGCGTGGTCGAGCCGCTGCGCCAGCGCCGGTGACGGCCGGCCGTCGTACTGCGCCGCGCCCAGCACCACGATGGCCTGGGCGTCCCGCGCTCCGTCGTGGCGGCTGGCCTTCCAGACCTGCACGAACGTGCCCCCCAGATAGCCCACCAGCACCACCAGGGCCAGCGGGGCGACCAGCCACCACCGCCGTCGGCGCCGGTCCGGCGTCGACGGATCCTGCGGTGGGCCCGGCGCGTCGGGCGCGTCCGGCCGGTCCGGGGCATCCGACGCCCCGCCGGCCGTGCGGGTCCCGACGCCGCCGCTCGGGGTCATCCCACTCGCAGCCGGGTGGCGCGGAGTCGGGCAAGGGTGCGCTCGCGGCCGAGCACGGCGATCGACTCCCACAGCGGCGGGCCCACGCTGCGCCCGCTGATGGCCACCCGCACGGGGCCCTGAGCCTTCGAGAGCTGCGGCGCGCCCTCGGCGTTGACGATGCCGGCGTCGACCGCGGCCTGGCTGACCGCCGCCTGGATCGGCTCCGGGACCCACGAATCGGGGCCGAGGGCGTCGAGGCGGGCGATGGTGGCATCGAGCATCTCGGGCACCGATCGACCCTTGGTGATGGCCTTGGTCCACGACGCCTCGTCGATCGACGGCTCCTCGTCGACCAGGAACTCGATCATCGGCTCCGCCTCGGTCAGGGTCCGCACCCGCTCCTGGACCTCGGTGGCCAGCGACGCGAGGGCGGTCGCCGCAGCCTCGCCGCGGGTGAGGAAGGGGCGACAGCGCGCGAGGAACTCGTCGGTGGGGAGGGCGCGGATGTGCTCGGCGTTCACGAAGCTCAGCTTCTTCTGGTCGAAGAAGGCCGGCGAGGCGTTGACGTCCTCCAAGCGGTAGCGGGCCACGATCTCGTCGACGGGCCGGACCTCGACGCCGTCGTCGGGGCCCCACCCCAGCAGGGCGAGGTAGTTGACCATGGCCTCGGGGAGGTAGCCCCGGGCGCGGTAGTCGGCCATCGACACGTCGTCGCGCCGCTTCGAGAGCTTCTTGCGACCCTCGTTCACCAGCAACGGCATGTGGGCGAACGCCGCTGGCCGGGCGAGACCGAGGGCGTCGGTCAGCAGCAGGTACTTGGGCGTGCTGTTGACGTGGTCCTCACCCCGGATGACGTGGGTGATGCCCATGTCGGCGTCGTCGAAGGCGTTGGCCAGCAGGAACATCGGGTGGCCGTTGCCCCGCACGACCACGAAGTCCTCGAGGTCGGCGTTGGCGAACGACACGTCGCCGCGCACGAGGTCGGACCACGAGGTACGACCTTCCCGGGGCGTGCGGAAGCGGGCGGCGCGGCCCGGACCGGATTCGAGGCCGCGATCCCGGCAGAAGCCGTCGTAGCCGGGCTTGCCGCCGGCCTCCTTGTTGCGGGCCTGCACCGACTCGGCGGTGCAGTCGCAGAAGTACACGGCACCGTCGGCCACCAGCTTGGCGGCGGCCCCGGCGTAGAGCTCACCGCGCTGGCTCTGGTACACGGGCTCGTCGTCCCAGGTGAGCCCGAGCCACTCGAGCATCTCCAGCACGTTGTCGACCAGCTCGGGCCGGTTCCGCTCGACGTCGGTGTCCTCGATCCGCAGCAGGAAGCGACCGCCGGTGCGCCTTGCCACCAGCCAGTTGGCCAGGGCGGAATGGCCCGAGCCGACGTGGAGGTAGCCGGTGGGCGACGGGGCGAAGCGGACGCGGACGGGGGCGGGTGCGGAGTCGGGGGCGGACACCGGTTCAGGCTACCGGTGCTCTCGCGGGCCGCCCGGGTCACCGGATCCCGGCGCCGGCCTCGCCCCGCCGCCCCAGGTGCGCGTCAGGCGCGCGTCAGGTGGTCGACGAGGAGGGCGACCAGGGCATCGGGCGCCTCCTCGGGCACCCAGTGGCTCACGCCGTCGAGCACCTCGAACCGGTACGGCCCCCCCACCTTCGATGCCGTGAGCTCGGCCGCCGTGCGCCCCAGGGCGATGTCGTCGGTGGACCAGACGTAGAGCGTCGGCGTGGTGATCGGACCCAGCCCGTCGGCGTCGCCCGGGTCGGCTCCCCGGTACCAGTTCAGGGTGCCCGCCACGGCCTCCCGGGTGGTCGCACGCGCCAGGCAGAGCGCCGCGCTGTCCGGGTCCATGCCGCTCCCGTCGAGCATCAGCTTCAGCAGGGCGCGGTCGTCGGCCATGAGGAGGTCCTCGGCGCCATCGGCCCGGAAGGTGTCCATGTAGGAGCCCCGCGCCGTCTGGTCGTCTCCGTCGGCCGACGGACCCGCGTGGCGGGCCTCGGTCAGGGCCACGGGATGGGGCGTGGACACCACGCTGAGGGTCCGGAGCCGCTCGGGGTGGCGGCCGGCGACCTGCCAGGCGACGGCACCGCCCCAGTCGTGGCCGACCAGGTGGAACGTGGCCCAGCCCAGCGCGTCGGCCAGCGCCAGGGCGTCGCCCACCAGCAGCTCCATGCGGTAGCGGTCGGGCTCGGCGGGCCGGGCCCCCGGCGAGTAGCCGCGCTGGTCGGGCGCAACCGTGCGGAAGCCGGCGGCGGCCAGGGCAGGGGTCACGCGGCGCCAGCAGTAGGCGCCCTCGGGGAAGCCGTGGAGCAGGAGGACCGGCTCCCCGTCGGGCGGCCCGTCGGCCACGGCGTCGAAGGTGAAGGGGCCGACGGTGAGCTCGATCGCGGTGGGTCCGGTCATGGGCCCCGAGACTACGGGCCTGCTCCGGCGGGCACGCCGCCCAGCACGTCGCCGGAACCCAGTCGGCGAGCATCCCGCCGGTCACACCGCCGACACCACCCAACCTGGTTCTCCTTGCAGCCGGTGACCCGGTGGGGCGCTTCGTGCAAGGAGAACGGCCGCGGGCTCAACCCAACCTGGTTCAGCCGGCTCGGATCAGGCCGAGGTTGGCGGTGAAGAGCAGAGCACCGGCGGCCACGCCGAAGGAGTGCCAGACCTCGTGGTAGCCGAACCAGCGAGGCGAGAGGCGGGGCTTGTTGAGGGCGAACAGGATCGCGCCCACCGTGTAGAGCAGCCCTCCGGCGGCGAACAGCACCAGGGTCCCCGGTCGCTCCCAGAGCACCGGGAACGCCATGAGCCCGGCCCAGCCGAGCACGATGTAGAGGGCGGCACCGAGACGGCGGAACCGCTCGAGGGCGACGATCTTCAGACCGATCCCGAACGCCGCACCACCCCACATGAACGCCAGCGACCACCAGCGCCACGGGTCTTGCAGCAGGAGGAGTGCCGACGGTGTGAACGAGCCGGCGATCAGCACGAAGATCATGGCGTGGTCCGCCCGCTGCATGATCCACCGGGATCGGGGGCTCACGGCGAACACGTGGTAGCTGGAGCTCGTGAGGTAGAGCAGCACGCTGGCCACGCCGTAGATCCAGGCGGCGACCACCGCGCGGGGCGTGGTGGCCGACCGGACGAGCCACACCAGCCCGGCGATCGACACCAGCATCGCCGCCTGGTGCAGGCGCCCACGGAGGTACGGCTTGACCACGATCTCGGCCTCGAGCTCCATGAGCACCTCCTCGGCGATCCGGGTACCGGTTCCGTCGGCAGCTTGCCCCGGATCCACAGGGCTGGGCCAGCCGACGCGTTCTGAAGCCCAGGTTGGTCATCCATGACCACCACCGGCGACAGAACCGACCGTAGAATCTGCGCAGAATCTGCGCTTCCGTTCTGAAGCCCAGGTTGGTCATCCATGACCACCACCGGCGACAGAACCGACCG
>CAZIVZ010000207.1:0-2360 GCA_964542495.1 uncultured Aquihabitans sp. | reverse complement strand
TAGAATCTGCGCAGAATCTGCGCTTCCAGGCTCGGTCAGTGGCGACGGTTGCCGCGCTCGTCGATCAGGAAGAACACCGAGGGGATGTGGTGGCGCGGCGGGGCCACGGCGTCGGCACCGAACCACCGGCGTCGCAAGGGCGCGGTCAGCCAGCCCAGGGGCGCCAGGGCCACGTACGAGTAGGCGACCACCAGGAGCGTGCCCACCGGCACCAACGCCAGCCCCAGCGCCAGCGCCACGACCGCCACGACCGTCACCCAGATGCGGTCCCGCCGGGGCGAGGCGAGCCAGCGGAACGACGTGAAGCGGAACGACGACGCCATCAGCACCGCCGGCACCACGGCCAGCGCCACCGGACCGAAGCGGTGCCACCCGGCGAAGTCGCCGTCGTATGCGAACACCGAGGCCATCACCACACCGGCGGCACCGGGGCTCGGGAGGCCGATGAAGTACCGCTTGTCCGACAGCGGGTCGATGGTGACGTTGAAGCGTCCGAGTCGGTAGGCGGCGCAGGCCAGCCAGAAGCAGGACAGCAGCCAGCCGGTGGTGCCCAGGTCGTGCAGCGACCAGCTGTAGAGCAGGAAGGCGGGCGCGATGCCGAACGAGATCAGGTCGGCCAGCGAGTCGAACTGGAGCCCGAACGGCGTGATGGCCCGCACGGCCCGAGCCACCGCGCCGTCGAAGATGTCGAAGAGGACGGCCACGCCGATCAGCACCGCGGCCAGGTCGAAGTTGCCGTCCTGGGCGGCGCGCAGCGACGAGAACCCGCACAACATGTTGGTGAGCGTGAACAGGCTGGGCGCCATGGCCTTGGCCCGGCTCCGGGCGTCGAGGCGCTCGGGGTGCACCACGGCGGCACCGGACGGCGACACCAGCTCGAAGCCCTCCAACGAGACGTCGGCGCCGGGGGACGGCTCGGCCCGCCGGTCGACACCCGAGCGCGGATCCTGCCCGGTCACGTGGCCCTCCGCGGGCTGCCGGAGGACCTCGTCGGCCACCGTCCGATGATGGTCTCCCCCGCCACCACCCGCTGACGACGCGCCACGAGGATCTCCACCTCCGGCGGCACGAACACATCCATGCGGGACCCGAACCTCATGAGCCCGATCCGGTCGCCGGTGCGCAGCACCTGCCCCGGGCCGACCCGGGTGACCACCCGCCGGGCCAGGACGCCGACGATCTGGCGGAACACCACGGTGCGCACCTCGTCGCCCACCACCCGGGCCACGGTGATCTCGCTGCGCTCGTTGTGGTGGGCGCTCTCGGCCTTGTAGGCGGCGTGGTAGCGGCCGGGACGGTAGGTCACGTCGGTCACCTCCCCGCCGTAGGGCGTGCGGTTGATGTGCACGTCGGTGACCGACAGGAAGATGCTGACCTGCTGCCACTCCCCCGCCGGAGCGGTGCCCTCGATCGGTGCACCCACGTGCATCACCCGCCCGTCGGCGGGCGACACCACGTCGTCGGGGCCGAAGGCGTCACCGCCCGGCGCCACCCGGTCCGGGCGACGAGCAGGGTCCCGGAAGAAGGCCGCCATCGCCACCGGCAACACCCCGAGAGCGAGGGCGAGGCGCGTGCGACCGCCGGCCGAGGCCACCAGCGCGGGCGCGCCGGCGAGGGCGATGAACGGGTAGCCGTCGCGGTCGAGGATCACGGTGCGGGGGTCCTTCCCGACGCCGAGCCGCGGTGCTGTCGGCGGGCGTCGGTCCCAGGCTCGCAGGCTCGGGGCCCGAACGGCGAGCAGGCCGGCGCGACGAGAGGGACGTCCCGCCTGGATCCGGTCAGAGCGACAGCAGCTGTCGCCAGTCGGCGGGCGCCCGCGACGACACCTGCGCCGGGGTGAGCCGCAAGGTGTCGGCGGACACGGCGTCGACCACGGCCCGCAGCTCCGGGTAGTGGTGGGCGGTCAGGTGCACGCCCTCGAAGCGACGGCGCCGCTCGGCCACCAGCTCGGCGGGCGCGTCTGCGTGGAGGAAGCCCCAGATCGTGTAGGCCACCCGCAGGTCGTGGACCACCGGCGCCCGCCCGAACAGCGAGGCCCGCTTGAGGGCCACCGCGAAGCCACCGGCCTCGACGTCTTCGAGGCGCTCCCCCTCGGCGAGGCGCAGCTCGGGCCGCAGCAGCGGCAACAGCTTCAGCAGGTAGCCCTGGTCCGGCCCGGGAGCCCCCATCCGCCCGGCGTCGACGTCGGGTTGGCCGCCGCGCCCCACCAGATCGCCCGGGCGGTCGGCGAACCACTCCTGGTCGCGCCGGGGTGGCGACGTGTAGGCGCGGGGTCGATGGGTGGGCTTGGTGGGGACGAACTCCGGCGCGGCCATCGGGGCGGCAGGTTACTCCTCGGTGTGGAGCAGCCCGTAGACGAG
>CAZIVZ010000206.1:0-6223 GCA_964542495.1 uncultured Aquihabitans sp. | reverse complement strand
TAGCGCGCTTGACTGGGGGTCAAGAGGCCGGAGGTTCGAATCCTCTCAGCCCGACCATGGGAGAGGCCCGGTGACCAGCGGAAACGCTGATCACCGGGCCGCTGTGGATCTGGGTCGAGGTCGCCTGTGTCAGCGATGGGTCCGCGGATCAGACGCCTCAGGGGCAGGAGTCGGTGGGCTCGCGACCGGCCAGCGCACCTTCGACGAAGGCGGTGACGGCCTCGGCCGTCGCCGCGAGGATCGTGCCGTGATCCGCACCGCCGACGACCGTGAGCTCGGTGACCTGGCCGGCAGCGCACATGCGGTCGAAGAGGTCACGGACCCGGTCGATCACCACCCGGTCGTCGGCGGTGCCCGACGCGAGGAAGACGGGCACGTCATCGACGGCGACCTCGCCCACGTCGTTGTCGAGGATGGCCGCCCTGGCCGGTTCGGTCCGGCGGGGATCGGCGGTGAACGCGCCGGCGGCCCCCACCGGCGCGAGGACCTCGGTGATCTCGTCGAGGCAGCCGGTCTCGAAGACCTCCGACGCGGCGAGGGCTTCGGGGGTCACGTAGTCGGCCAGCTCCACACCGGGGTACTGCCCCCGCCCGCCGGAGAGGGACATCATCGTCAGGATCGCCGTCACGATGGGGTCGATGCCGCCGTAGACGCGATCGACCATGGCCGCCGGGGCCAGGGCCACGGTGGCCACCAGCCGCAGCTCCGGGGCCCGGTCGCCGGCGAGCTCGTGGGCCGACAGCGCGCCGTGGCCGCCTTGGGAGTGACCGATCGACACCCATCGCACACCCGCACCCGAGCCGGGGAGCTGGCGAGCGGCACGGACGATGTCGATCACCGCGTTGCCCTCGGCGGTCTTGGACAGGTAGGGGTGCAGTTCGCCGACCGGCCCGAGACCGATGTAGTCGGTCATGGCCCACACGCCCTCGACCCCCCAACCCGGCGCCTCATCGGTGGTGCGGCTCGGTGCGCAGCCCGACGCCACACCGGTGGTGCCGTGGGCGGTCGAGATCACCGGCCACCCCCCGTCGGGAGGGGTGCCGGTCGGGTAGGTGACCACCCCGGTGACGGCCCGGTCCGCACCGGTCCGGTCGGTGGAGTGGTACATGATCCGCGTGGTCACCCGGGCGCCGTCGGAGCGGATCTCCTGGACCCGGATCAGGTCTCCCGGCTTCCCCTCGGGCAGGGGCCTCGGGACCTCGTAGAACGCGTCGACGTCACCGGTGAAGCGCTCGGCCTCCGCCGTCCCGGCGGTGGCCGGGGAAGCCTTCTCTTCGGCCGCTGACGCGCTCGGGACGGGACCATCCGACGAGCACGCCGGCAGGTACGCGGCCACCGCGAGGGCGACGGTCGCGCACCAGGCCCTGCGACGGGTCGCCACGATGGCTCAGCCGGTGCGGGTGGGGGTGCGGCTGATCGACACCTCGGTGGGACGAGCTCCCTCCCGTTGGGGGAACACGCGGTCGATGACCCAGTCGGGGAGCTGCGAAGCGGCGATGTGCGCCCGCGACAGCGGTGACACCAGCTCCCACGACACGCCGACGGACATGGCCTCACGGTTGAGCCCGACGTAGAGGTCGGATGCGTCGTCCGGGTCGTCCACCACCAAGGTTCCCGACGGGAACTCCTCGAGATGGGGCACCACGTCGGTCCACGGCGCGTCGACGTGGGCGCCCTTGGCCGCCAGCATGGCCTGGTACCACCCGACCACGTCGTGGTCGAGTTGGCTCTCCGCGGGGAACCGCCGGCCGGCGGCCGGGAGGATGGCGCGCTGCGCCGCGATCACCGCGTCGAGGCCGGTTCCCTCCACGCCGTACTCGGTCCGGAGGTAGGTGCGCAGGTCGTCCATGAGGAGCGTCCAGCTGTGGATCGGCGCCATCACGGCGCTGCCGTGGGTGACGGTGGCGGTCAGCGTCGGCCACGCCGTGGGGTTGGCCAGCACGCGTACGCCCATCTCGCGGTACAGGTCGATCTCGCGGATGCCGGCGTGCTGGCGCACGTAGCGCGACAGCAGGCGCAGCACGCCGTAGTTCTCGAAGTAGCCGAACTCCAGGCGCAGGCGCTCCATCTCGCCCCACTCCGTCTCGGTGAAGGTCGCGGTGGAGATCACGATGGCGTTGCGCCCCGGCACCAGGGCTTCGCGTGTTCGGATCTGGTTCTCGGCCAGGTACTCGGGGTCGTTCATGGGGCTGTTGACCAGGAGCGTGGTGCGGTTGATGCGCGCCGGCACCTCTCGCTCGATGCACTCCTGCAGGTCGCCGGCGAACGAGTCGACGGTCTGGCCGGGAAGGCCCATCATCAGCTCCACCATCAGCGGGAGCTGAGCTTCACGCATCCGGTCGGCAAGGGCGTCGTAGCGCTCGGTCTTGATGTTCGAGCGGTGGATCACCTGGAGCGTGTCGGCGTCCATCGACTGCAACGAGAGCACGCCCTGGGACATCACGCCGGCGTCGGACAGGATCCCGATGATCTCCTGGAGGTGCTTGACGGTGTTCTTGGCGTAGGAGACGCCGAACGACTTGGGGAAGCCGGTCCGGGCACGCTGGCGGGCCAGCTCTTCGGCGATCTCGACGTCTCGGGCGAACATGCCGAAGTTGGCGTCGGCGACCGAGACCATCTCGATGCCGTGGTCGGCACACCACGCCAGCTCGTCGTAGACCCGTTCGAGGTCGTACTTGCGGACGCGGCTCGTGGTGGCCGAGCCCCAGTCGCAGAAGGTGCAGCCATAGGGGCACCCCCGGTTGGTCTCCATGGTGACCATGGTGCCGGGGATGCCGGCGTACACGTCGACCAGGCCCGTGAGGAATGGGCTGGGGATGGCGTCGAGGTCGGCGATCCGGTCGCGGTCCGCGGTGCGCGCCGGTCCGTCGGCGGTGCGGTAGGAGATGCCGGACACGTCGGCCAGCACGGAGAGGTCGGGCGACTCCGTGCCGATCACCCCGGCGAGGGCCGACAACACCTCGGCGGCGGCCTGCTCGCCCTCGCCGCGAACGGTGACGTCGACGTGGGGATAGGCCTGGAAGTACCTGGCGACGTCGGACTCGTACTTCGGGGTGTCGGGCCCTCCGTGGACGGTGATGCTGGCGGGGGACAGTTCCTTGACGCGCCGGGACACGTCGAGGCACCGCTCGTGGGACCACAGGTAGTTCGAGAAGAGGTACACCGCCGGTTCGGCGGTGAAGAACTCGAGGTGGTCGTCGTCCCACAGCCAGTCGGTGCGCAGCTCGTAGATCCGATCGAGGCGACCGCCGTCGAACTGCTTGGCGAACGCGACGAGCATGGTGAGCCCTGCGGGCACGCCCAGGTCGAACCCGACCGGCACCACCCGCGGCCGCACCTCGCCGCTCTGTCGGCGCCGGGTCGCCTCCTGGTCGTTCTGGTCGTCGAAGTGCCGCTGGAACGCCTCGGCGAGCATCACGTCGTGCTGGAAGGACAGATCCTGCTCGGAGCCCGGTTCGACCTCGGTGCCCTCGGCCGGGCCGCGACGCAGCAATCCAGCGCCGTCCAACAGGCCCAGGATCCGGGCGGCACGCTCGTCGTCGATCCGTGCCGCAGGATCGGCCGCCACGGCCTCGATGGCCCCTCGGGGCGTGTGGGGTTGCGCGAGCCGGGACACGAAGTGGGCGTCGACCGGATCGAGGACCAACCACCGGAGCCCCTCGTGGTCGAAGACCTCGTAACCGGCTCGGGTGAGCCGCAGCGTGAGTGGGGTGCGGACGCTCACCAGGTCCGGGGTGGTGAGGTCGAACGGCTCGGTGGTGGCCACCGACGGATGGTCGGTGGCTTCGCGGTGGGTCCAGGGGTCGCCCTCCTGGAGGTGCTGCGAGAGCCGGAGCTCGAACACCAGCGATCGCAGATCGTCCGCCGCGATGCCCGACAGCCGGGCCGCCTCCTCCCGTGCCGGCGCCGGATCGGCAGACGGGTCCGCGGCGAGCAGCGCGAGCAGGTGGAGACGCCCGAGATCCAGGTAGACGGGATCGGCGAGCACGGGACGTTGGATCTGCACGCCGTCCCTGCGTACGAGCACCAACAGCTCGGGGGAGAGCACGAGGGGGCGCTCATCTGGCGTGGCCGCACTGTCCATGGCCCACCGTACCGCGACGGGGATGTCCGAGCCGGGAGCGGGAGTTGGCAGGTGACGAGCCATGGGCCAAGGTGGGGCCATGACCTCGGCGCTGCGTCACCTCGCCGACGTCGTCGGCTACGCGGCCACCCGCCGGGGTCGCGATGCGGCCGATCTCGCCGCCCTCGAGCACCTCACCTCACCGTCGACCGCGCTCGGCCTGCCTCCGGGCGTCGACGTGCGCTGGCTCGGTGTGGCCGGGTTCTCGCTGAGCTACCTGGGCACCACCGTGCTGATCGATCCGTACGTCACGCGGCTGGGGCTGGGTGACCTCCTACGGCGGCGCGTGGTGGGCGCGGACCTGGAAGCGATCGACCGGTTCGTGCCCCGAGCCGACGCCGTGCTGGTGGGCCACACCCACTTCGACCACGCCCTCGACGTGCCCGCCATCGCTCGACGTGACGGGTGCGCGGTCTACGGGAGCTCGTCCTCCCGCGCCCTGCTGGGCCTCCACGGGCTCGCCTCCCAGGCCGTCGAGGTGGACGCGCACCGCACCTACGCCATCGGACCCTTCGAGGTCACCTTCGTGCCGAGCCTGCACGCCAAGCTCGCTCTCGGCCTCGCCGTGCCGAACGGCGGCGAGCTCACCTGCGACCACGTCGACGGGCTGACACCGCAGGCCTTCTGCTGCGGGCGGGTCTGGGGGATCCACGTCGCAGTGGCCGGGGCATCGATCTACCACCAGGGCTCGGCCAACCTGGTCGACGACGAGGTTCGCCACCGAGACGTCGACGTCTTCCTCTGCGGCATCGCCGGCCGGCAGTTCACCGATCGCTACACCGATCGCATCATCGGTCGCCTTCGGCCCCGCACCGTGGTGATCGCCCACCACGACGACTTCTTCCGGCCGATCGAAGGTGCACCGGCGCTGGCCTTCGGCGTCGACGTGGAGCGCTTCCACGACGAGGTCGCCGCCGCATCGCCCGATGCCACCGTCGTGGCCCTTCCCCGACCCCGCCCCGTCGCCCAGGTGTGACGAGTCGGGATGGATCGGGACCTTCGACCCTGAGCCTGAGCGAGCCGCCGAACTATTGTTCTACCAAAACCTAGAAGAAGAAGGAGCCTCCAATGGCGCAGGCGAACGAGTCCGCAAGACGGGACAACTGGGTGGTGGCCGCCGTGGCCATCGCGGTGTTGTGCCTGCTGGGAACGGTGGTCGGGGTCGGCATCGCCGTTCGCTCCGATGGCTCCGGATCGGCCAGCACGGGATCCGGGTCCGGTGAGGCCAAGGTGGTCGAGGTGGAGCTGGGCGACATGTACATCAAGCCCGCCAGCATCACGGTCCCCGCCGACACTCCGGTCACGTTCAAGGTCGTGAACCGGGGTGCCATGTCCCACGACTTCAAGATCGACGGCAAGGAGGGCACCGAGCTGATCGATCCCGAGGGCAACGCCGAGTTCACCGTCGACAGCATCACCGCCAAGGAAGCCTGGTGCACCGTCGCCGGGCACAAGGCGGCCGGCATGGTGATGGCGATCGAGGTCGAGGGCAGCTCGGCAGGGGCTGCGGACGCCACCGAGGTGGCGGCCGAGACGAGCGCGGGCGCCAAGATCGACTTCAACGCCGAACCGGCAGCCGACTGGAAGCCGTTCGATCCGAAGCTCGCACCGGCTCCCGGGGCCAAGGAGCACAAGATCGCCATGAGCGCCGAGGAGACCGTGGTCGAGGTGGCCCCGGGGGTCACCCAGGAGGCCTGGACCTTCAACAAGCAGATGCCCGGACCCACCCTGCGGGGGAAGCTGGGCGACCTGTTCACGGTGACGCTCACCAACAACGGGAAGATGGGCCACTCCCTCGACTTCCACGCCTCCAAGGTGGCCTGGAACGACGAGATGCGCACGATCGAGCCCGGTGAGAGCCTCGTCTACCAGTTCGAGGCCAAGCACGCCGGGATGTTCATGTACCACTGCGGCACCGCACCGGCCCTGCACCACATCGGCAACGGGATGTTCGGGGCGATCATCATCGACCCACCCGAGTTGGCGAAGGTCGACCACGAGTACGTGCTGGTCCAGTCGGAGATCTACACCGGACCCGAGGGCGAGCCGGGCGACCTCACCAAGATGATGGGGGAGCAGTGGGACGCCGTCGTGTTCAAC
>CAZIVZ010000205.1:0-6232 GCA_964542495.1 uncultured Aquihabitans sp. | reverse complement strand
CCCCCGAGATCCACGCCCACGCCAAGCGCATCGCCACCACCTTCGGCCTCTACGACAAGGCCCTGCTCTCCACCGAGGTCGACACCCTCACCTGGGACGAGGCGTCGTCGCGCTGGGTGATCCACACCGATCGGGGCGACGAGATCCGCGCCCGGTTCGTGACCATGGGCACCGGGCCCCTGCACCGCCCGAAGCTGCCCGGCATCCCCGGTATCGAGACCTTCGCCGGCCACGCCTTCCACACCAGCCGCTGGGACTACGACTACTGCGGCGGCGACGCCGACGGTGCGCCCATGGAGAAGCTGGCCGACAAGCGCGTGGGCATCATCGGCACCGGGGCCACCGCCGTGCAGTGCATCCCGCCGCTGGCTCGCGACGCCGGGGAGCTGTTCGTGTTCCAGCGGACGCCGTCGTCGATCGACGTGCGCAACAACCACGAGCTCGATCCCGCCGAGCTCGACCTGCACCCGGGCTGGCAGAAGGAGTGGCTCACCAACTTCGCCACCCTCCAGACCGGCGGCTTCACCGACGAGGACCTGGTGAAGGACGGCTGGACCGACATCGCCAAGCGGGTCCGAGACCGCGTGGTGGTCGAGGTGGAGGCGGGCGCCGAGCTGTCGCCGGCCACGCTCATGAAGGCGTTCGAGGACAGCGACGACGAGAAGATGGAGGAGATCCGCGCCCGGGTCGACGCCATCGTGGCCGACCCGGCCACGGCCGCCGCCCTCAAGCCCTGGTACCGCCAGCTGTGCAAGCGGCCCTGCTTCCACGACGAGTACCTCCAGTCCTACAACGTGCCCACCAACCACCTGGTGGACACCGACGGCAAGGGCGTGGAGCGCATCGACGAGACCGGCGTGTGGGTGGCCGGCGTGCACTACGAGCTCGACTGCCTGATCTTCGCCTCGGGCTTCGAGGTGGGCACCGAGTACAAGCGCCGGTCGGGCTTCGAGACCACCGGCCGAGACGGCCTCACCCTCACCGAGGCGTGGGACGACGGCATGCGCAGCCTCCACGGCATGCACGTCCACGGCTTCCCCAACGCGTTCATCGTGGGCCTGGGCCAGGGCGCCAACCTGATCTCGAACATCACCCACAACTACGTGGAGGCCGGCTCCACCATCGCCGCGGTGGTGGCCCACGCCCTCGAGGTCGGCGCCGACCAGGTGGAGGTCACCGCCGAGGCCGAACAGGCCTGGGTGGACCTGCTGGCCACGAACCCCCAGTCCTTCCTGGGCAACCCCGAGTGCACGCCGGGCTACTACAACAACGAGGGCAAGGCCTTCACCCGGCGCGAGCAGCTCCACGCCGGCGGCTACCCCCAGGGGCCGGTGGCGTTCTTCGACTTCATCGAGCGCTGGCGCACGTCCGGCGACTACGACGGGCTCGAGTTCCGCACCACCGGGGCCTCCGGGTGACGGGGGACCGGCCCGAGCCCTCGTCGCACCGCGAGCGCAAGAAGGCCCGCACCCGGGCGGCGCTGATCGAGGTGTCCCAGCGGCTCTTCGCCGAGAAGGGCTACGGGGAGACCACCCTGGAGGACATCTCCGAGCAGGTCGACGTGCGGCCCCAGACGCTGCTGCGCTACTTCGAGTCGAAGGCCCACCTCGCCGTGGCTCCGCTCACCGGTGCCCTCGATGAGCTGCGCCACTACCTCGAGGACCCCAACCGACAGGTCGACACGCTCACGGCCTGGCGGGAGTACATGCGTCGCGAGAGCAGCGAGATGGTGGCCCCCACCTCGGTGGCCATCTCCAGCTACGTGCACAACCTGCGCGAGTTCCGCCGCTGGGCCGACCGCGACCCCGTCCTCGTCGCCATGTTCAGCGACATCGACCGGCGCCTGCGCGAGATGCTGGCCTCGTCGCTCGCCCACGACCGTGGCGTCGATCCCGACGACCTCCACTCCACCCTGGTGGCGGCCCTGCTGGTGGCGGGACGCCTGGCCGTCTACGAGCGATGGCTCGACCGCGACGTCGACGGCGGCTCCCTCGTGGAGGACCAGCTGGCCGTGATCGACTACGCGGTGCGCAGCCTCCCGCGCCGCTCCGCCCGCCGCCTCCTCACCGTCGCCGACGGCTGAACCCTGATCGGTACGGTTGGCCGGTGATCGAGATCGAGCGGTCCTCGTCGGTGGCGGCATCCCCCGAGGCGGTGTGGGCGGTGGTGTCCACCATGGCCGGGGTGAACGCGGAGCTGCGGCCGTTCGTGCGGATGACCCACCCCGCCGACCGGGTGGGGCTCGACGACCAGGACGTGCCGCTCGGTGAGGTCGTGTTCGCGAGCTGGCTGCTGGCCTTCGGCGTCGTGCCCTTCGACCGGCACTCGCTCGCCCTGGCGTCGGTCGACTCGGGCCGCGGCTTCGTGGAGGAATCGACCTCGTGGCTCCAGAGCCGGTGGCGCCACGAGCGGACGCTCGAGCCTGCCGCCAGCGGCGGTTGCGTGGTGACCGACCGGTTGACGGTGCAGCCCCGGATCGCCCTGCTGGCACCGCTGGAGCGGCGCGTGGTGGGCGCGCTGTTCACCCACCGCCACCGCCACCTCCGCGCCCGCTTCGGCGAGGCCTGAGGCCCAGGTCCCGTCGGTCGGGACCAGCCGGTCAGGCGGACTTGAGCTGCTCGACGGTGGCGGTGAAGAGGCCGGGGTCGGCCTGGTAGGGCGCATAGAAGCTGATGCGGTCGACCACGTCGCCGAAGCGGTCGAGCAGGCCCGTGGCCACCTGGTCGGGCTCGGCCACCACGGCGAAGGTGGCCAGCATCTCGTCGTCGATGCGCTCGCCCATCTCCACCCACTTGCCCTGCTTGGACAGGGCGTTGAGCTCGGTCTGCAGGTCGCCCCAGCCGTGGTGCTCGAGCACGCCGCGGTAGGCCGGGGTGGAGCCGTAGAACGCGATCTGCTGGCGGACGCCGGTGGCCGCGGCCGCCATGGCCTCCTCGGTGTTGCCGGTGACGATGAACGCCGGCAGCGACAGCTCGACGTCGCTGCGGGTGCGGCCCCGCGCGTCGAGGCCCCGGGTGACGGCGGGGACGGTGACCTCGCGCAGGTACGACTCGGTGGTGAAGCCGTGGCAGAGCATGCCGTCGGCCACCTCGCCCGCCACCTGGGTCATGAGCTCGCCGACGGCGGCCAGGAACACCTTGGGGGCGCCGTAGGGGTTGGGCCCCGGGTCGAAGAACGGGGTCATGAGTGTGTGCTCGTAGAACTCGCCGCGGAAGTCGAGCTTGGTGCCGTGCTCCCAGCAGTCCCAGATGGCGTGCATGGCCTCGATGAACTCGCGCATGCGGGCGGCCGGATGCGACCACGGCATGGCGAAGCGCCGCGTGATGTGGGCCTTGATCTGCGAGCCGAGGCCGAGCAGGAACCGGCCCTCGGCGAAGGCGTTGAGGTTGTAGGCGGTGGTGGCCAGCGTCATGGGGGAGCGGGCGAAGGCCACGGCGATCCCGGTCCCGAGCTGGATGCGCTCGGTGTGCTCGGCGGCCAGGGTGAGGGCGAGGAACGGGTCGTGGTTGGTCTCCGCCGCCCACAGCCCGTCGAAGCCGAGGTCCTCCTGGCCCTTGGCTGCCTTGGCGGCGCGGGCGAGGTCGGATCCGATGCCTCCGTCGACCAGCATGATCAGTCCTCCGTGCCTTGATCTCGTAGGAACCGCTCCACCTCGGCGGCCAGCTCGTCGGCCGAGGGGAGCGGTCCTCCTGCCCCACCGGCCCCTGCGGCGAGCTGCTCGTCGTGGCGCTGCTCCAGGTTGTGGAGCAGGTTGAGGTGGTCCGCGTTGTTGGCCATGGCCGTGTCGATGCGGTTGCGGGTGCGCTCGGCCTCGCCCGGAAGCTGGCCCTTGGGGAGCCGGAGCCCGGCGGTGCGTTCGAGCTGCTCGATCAGGGCCAGGGCGGCGGCGGGGTAGGGGGCCATCTCGCCGCTCACGTAGTGCGGCACCTGCGCCCAGAGCCCCACCGCGGGGAGGTCGAGGTCCGCGCAGCGGGTCTCGATGGCGGCCTGCACGCCGGCGGGCACGTCGAGCGACCCGCGCAGCAGGCCCGACACCGCAGCGAGCTCCTCGGTGGACGCGGTGACCGACATGGTGACGGGCCGGGTGTGGGGGACCGTCGCCGGGTAGGCGCCCAGGCCCACCACCATGCGCACCCCCAGGTCCTGGGCCAGCTCCACCACGCTCTCGGTGAACGAGCGCCAGAGGTGGTCGGGCTCGGCGCCGAGCAGCAGCAGCACGTCGTTGCCGAGGTCATCGGTGGCGGCGCGCAGCTCGATGCCGGGCCAGGACAGGCCGGTGTTCACGCCCTCCACCAGGTGGAGCACGGGCCGGCGGGCGCGGTGGTCGAGCAGCGAGTCGGCATCGAAGGTGGCCACCGGGTAGGTGTCGAGGTTCTCGAGGAGCGTCTGCACGGCGGTGCCGGCCGCGAACCCGGCGTCGATCCAGCCCTCGAGGACCATGACCAGCACCGGGCTGTCGAGCGCCGGCTGGTCGTGCAGGTCGTAGAGGGCCACCTCAGCGAGCCTTCTCGTCGAGGGTGTCGAGCGCGGCGAGCGACGCCTGGCCGAGCAGGTCGACCATGGAGCCGAACGCGTCGGCGTCAGCCCCGTCGTTGCCCATGGCGCCCGCCTTGTAGCGGGTGAACACACCTTCGAGGATGCAGGCCAGCTTCCAGTAGCCGAAGCCCACGTAGTAGTCGAGCTCGCCCACCGGGCGGCCGCCGGCGGCCTCGTAGGCGGCCACCATCTCGGCCCGGGTGGGGAAGCCCTCCAGCGTGGTGGCGGCACCGGGCAGCGCGGCGTAGGGGTCGTCGGGCTCGGTCCAGTAGACCATCAGCACCCCCAGGTCTGCCAGGGGGTCGCCGAGGGTGCAGATCTCCCAGTCGAGCACGGCGATCACCTCGCCGGTGGGGTCCAGCATGCAGTTGTCGAGGCGGTAGTCGCCGTGGACGATGGCGGGCGCGCCCTGCTCGGGGACCGAGGCGCGGAGTCGGTCGTGGGCCGCGCTCACCGACGCCACGTCGCGGGTGCGGGCCTTGTCGAACTGGCCGTTCCACCGCTTGAGCTGGCGCTCGATGTAGCCGTCCTTGCGGCCCAGGTCGCCCAGGCCCACCACGTCGGGGTCCACCGCGTGGATGCGGGCCAGGTTCTCGGCCACCGACAGCCCGGCGCGCCGCCGCACCTCGGGGGTGACGAGCGAGGCCTGGCCGGCGTCTCGGAGCACCAGGCCGTCGACGTAGCCCATCACGTAGAACGGCGCCCCGTTCACGGACTCGTCCTCGCACAGGCCGATGGCGGGGGCCACGGGCACGTCGGTGGCGGCCAGCGCCGAGATGATGCGGTGCTCGCGCACCATGTCGTGGGCGGTGGCGAGCACGTGGCCGGTGGGCGGTCGGCGCAGCACCCAGTCCGCGCCGGCGGCGTCGGTGACCCGGTAGGTGAGGTTGGACCGACCACCGGCGATGAGCTCGAACGAGAGCGGCGGCGCGGCGCCGGGCACGCTGGCGGTGAACCAGGCGGTGACCGGCTCGACGTCGATGCCCGGGATCGGTGCGGTGTCGTCCATCGGCCCCGAACCTAGTTGGCGGCTGCGAGGTCGCCGCGGGCCGTACCGGTAGCGTGGCTCCCATGGTCGATGTCACCGATGCCACCTTCGAGACCGAGATCCTCGCCCGCTCCGACGAGCTGCCGGTGGTCGTCGACCTGTGGGCGCCGTGGTGCGGCCCGTGCCGGACCCTCGGGCCGATCCTCGAGAAGGTGATCGACGAGACCGAGGGCCGGGTGGTGCTGGTCAAGGTCAACACCGACGAGAACCCCGGCCTCTCGCAGGTGTTCCAGGTGCAGGGCATCCCGGCCGTCCACGCCGTGCACAAGCGTCAGGTGGTGGCCAGCTTCGTGGGCGCCCAGCCCGAGCGCACGGTGCGCGAGTTCGTCGACGGCCTGCTGCCCTCGGAGCAGGCGCTGAAGATCGAGGCGCTGTTCGTCGCCGGCGACGAGGCGTCGCTGGAGGAGATCCTCGAGCTCGAGCCCGGCCACCCGCGCGCCATCGTCGCCCTCGCGGAGCTCTACGTGAGCGAGGACCGCCCCGACGAGGCGCTCGCCATCCTCCACAAGATCCCCGAGTCCGCCGAGACGCGACGGGTGGCCGCCCTGGCCCGCACCGGCGCCGAGGACGAGGAGGCCGCCAACGAGCTGCTGGCCGACGTCGAGCCCAGGCTCAACGCCCTGCTCGAGCGGGTGAAGGACGACGAGT
>CAZIVZ010000204.1:0-6242 GCA_964542495.1 uncultured Aquihabitans sp. | reverse complement strand
CCACGCGGACGTGGCTCAGTTGGTAGAGCATCACCTTGCCAAGGTGAGGGTCGCCAGTTCGAATCTGGTCGTCCGCTCGGAGCGAAACCCCCTGCTCAGGCAGGGGGTTTCGTCGTTATCGAGCCGGTTCGGCGCTCGGGGAGTCAGCCGACGCGATGGGTGCCAGGAGGCAGCGGCACCGGCACCCCATCCAGAGGTCCGCCGGAGCCGTGATGTCACCGGGATGCTCCATCGGATAGGTAACCCCGTTCCGGTCCTTCACCAGGAAGGGCGAGTCGATCGGCACCCGCGTGCCCGCCATGGCCCGGTGCGCGGGTCGGACCCGGCCGGCCTTGGACGTGTACCAGATCCTCTCGACCGCGGTGGCCGAACGGCGGGCCGCGTCGAGCTGGGCCCCGTTGGTGGCTCCGGTGGCGATGGCCGCCGCCGTGCGCTCGCCAGCCACCCGGACCGTCGCCTCGAAGTAGGACTGCACGTCCTCCTCGATGTCGGGCCGGCGGATGAAGCGGGTCGTGGCGAGGATCAGGTCCAACGACGAGACCAGGGACGAGTGGAAGCGGAGCGTGTAGCCGATCCAACGACGGATGAAGTCGGCCATGTCGGGGCGGCTCTCCTCCGGCTCCACCACGAGGTCGAGGTCGGCCACGGCCTCGTCGTAGAGGTCGGTGAGCACCGTGGTCATCTCGTCGGCCAGCTCGCGGTCCCAGGCCTCCAGGTCGTAGAGCAGCGGTGCTCGCTCCTCCAGCGGGACCTCACCAGGAGGGTCCCACAGGACGGTGCCCTTGCGGAACTTCGCCGAACGCAGCCTCGCCATGATGGACGCCGTCCGACGCTCGCCGTGGCGGGTGAGGATGGCCAGGACGGTCTTCTCCCAGCGCGCCTGGAGCCGCTCGGCCCGCTCGGCGGCAGCCTCCAGGTCGGCGTCGAGCCCCTTGTTGTCCGGCGGGCCGGGATCCTCGGTCGGCATCATCATGAGGTCCCAATGGGCCTTCGACCGCGCCAGCTCGGCAGCCGTAGGTGGAGCCTCGACCAGCTCCCAGTAGGCGTTGTCGGCCTCGGTGGGGTTGGCCAGGCGGGGGCTCACCTTCGGAGAATCGAGAACGACGTCGACGGCTGCGCGGATGTCGTCGTCGGGGCCGATGGTGACGTAGCGCCCCTCGGCGATCGCCTGGCGGCGCTCCTGCCGCTGGATCTTCTCGCGCCTGACCCGCCGGAGGATCGCATCGGCCTCAGCCTCGGGGAGGCCGGGCTTGTTCCAGTCCGCGCCGCCACCGCGGTCGATGTGGAAGGGCTTGTCGCTGTGGTCGACGGGCTCGCGGGGCGTGGTCACGTGGGGGCTCCAGTGGTGCTGAGGGTGCGGGAGGCGGCCTCGATGGTGAGGCGGTGCAGGGTGGTGAGCTGGGTGTCGTCGAGGTCGACGCCGGTGTAGCCACCGGCGAGGGTGAAGGCGATGGGGAGGTGGTTGGTGCGGGCCCAGTCGAAGACGAGCTGGTCACGCTCGGCGAGGATCTGGGTGTCGATGCCGCGCAGGCCGCCGGTGTCGCAGTCCTCGTGGGGATCGACGCCGGCGTTGAGGACGACGGCGCCGATGGTGGCGGGGTCGATGGCGCCGAGGCGGGCAGCCACGGTGGGGAGGTAGTCGGCGGCGTCGTCGACGAGGTCGGTGGTCCAGCCGTCGTGGGGGGCGTAGGCGTCGTAGCCGTCGGTGGAGACGTCGAGCTGGGTGATCCGGTCGTCGGTGCCCAAGATGTCGTGGGTGCCGCCGCCGTGGTGGGCGTCGACGTCGACGATGAGCACCCGACGGGCGCCGAGGTCGAGGAAGGTCAGCGCAGCGAGGGCCAGGCCGTTGATGGTGCAGTACCCGGCTCCGGAGTCTCGGCGGGCGTGGTGCAGGCCGCTGGAGAGGGTCCCGGCGATGCCGTGGGTCCAGGCGGACCGGGCGGCGTCGATGCACCCGCCGGTGGAGGAGAGGATCGCGGTGACGAGCCCGGGGTCCCACCCGAGCCCGGCCGAGGCGGCCAGGGATCGGGGCTCGCCGGTGAGCACGGCCTCGACGTAGTCGCCGTCGTGGATCCGCTCGAGGTCGGTGCGGGTGGCCGGTGCCGGCTCGACCAGCACCGCGCCGGTTGCGGGGTGCTCGCGCAGGTCGGCGGCGAGGAACCCGGCTTTGCGGGTGGTGTCGAAGTCACGGCCGGCGGCCACGTAGTCGGGGGCATAGAAGACGTCGAGGTGGCAGACCGCGGCGGGATCGACCTCGGTGGGGGTGATGTTCGGCATGTCCCAAGTAAAGCACAACTCAGTAATGCGTGCAATCTCTGCCTGTGAACGAAGCGGAAGGGGGAATCCAGTTGCGGGTGCAGATGGTGGGTGTGTCCTGGTCGGTAGTGTCCAGGGGATGGGACCAGATGCGGCGCCAGGTCAGGTGAGCGCCGATTCCGGGGCGGCCCACCTCCAGCTCACCGTCGGCGACGTCGCAACGCTCGCGGCGGTGCACCCGTCGGCGGTGTCCCGCTGGCGGAAGCGGGCCGCTGACCCGTTCCCGGAGCCGATCTCGGGTGGACGAAGCCCGCTGTTCAACGGCGCCGAGGTGCTCGCCTGGCTGCGCGAGCACGGACACCTCGCCACGGGTCAGCCCGACGCGGCCTGGTACTGGGCCCAGGCGATCCGGGTGCTGCCCGCCGCCACACCGGCCGGCCAGCGCGAGCACCTGCGGGGCTTCGTCGCGTCGCTCGTCGCGCTCGGCGCCGCCGTGCACCAGCTGCTCGACCCCGCCCACCCACGCGCCGAGGTGCCTCGAGCGCTCCCGGACCAGCAGTCGGCACTGCGCGACCTCGCCGACCGCGTCGAGCACGACCACCCCGCGCTCCGCGGCCTCATCGTCGCCGGCCTGGGCGAGGTGACGCCTGCGTCCGAGGTCCTCACCACGGTCGTGGGCGCCCTCGATCGAGCGCTCCGAGACACCGAAGACGACGGCCGAGCTCGCGACGGGGCGGCGGAGTTGCTCGACGTCGCCCTCGAGACCCTGGCCGGGCTGTCACCGGGTGCACCGGTCACCCGCACTGCGCTGGCCGACATCTTCGCCGCCACCGCTGGTGCGTGGCCCGGTACCCGGGTCCTCGACCCCGCGTGCGGGGAGGCCGAGGTCCTGACCCGCCTCGCTCGCGCCGCCGCCGGGGGGAGGACGCTCGTCGGTGGAGACATCGATCCCGCCGTCACCCGCACGGCGCGGATCCGCCTCGCCCTCAGCGGTGTCGAGGCCGAGGTCGTGACCGCCGACGCCATCCGGGAGCCGCCGCCGGGGTGGGGCGGGTTCGACATCGTGGTGATCGACCCGCCATCGCGGGCGCAGACCGGCAAGACCGCCGATTGGCTCGTGCTCGCCATCGAGGCGCTCGCGCCGGGGGGGCGAGCGGCGATCACGGTGCCCGCCTCCGCCCTCCGGGCCAACGCCGCGGGCGACGAGGTCCTCCGCCGTGGGCAGGTGGCGGCGGCGATCCTGCTCCCGCCCACGACCCGCCACGGGGTCCGAGACACCCAAGCCCTGGCCATCCTCACCACCGGACACCACGAGCGCATCCTGGTGGTCGACCTCACCGGCCGACGCCCCGCCGGAGCCGCCGACCCGGTGACCGAGGCGGCCGAGCTCGTCAACGCCTGGCTCGACGCGCCGGACGACGCCGTCCGGGCACTGGGCGCCTTCACCAGGAGGACTCGGGCCCTTGCTCGCGTGCTGACCAACCACGAAGCCCAGGTCGAGGGCGTCCTCCGCCCCGCCAGACCCCGGCTGCCCAGCGACGTCGAGGACGCCGTCGCGCAACTCCAACAGGTGCTCGCCGACCACCCCGAGCTGGCCGACACCGACAAGCTCGCCTACGCCCTGGACCGCTTCGCCAAGGTCCACCACATCCTGGGCGTGAGGCGCCGGGCGTAGGAACGCCGTCAGCCCGCGGCCGTGGTCCGGCCGAACAAGGCCATGGCCGTGCGGTCGGCGATCGCGGCCTCGGACAGGCCGAGCTCGGCCAGCACGCGGCGGCCGGTGTCGAGATCGGGGACGAGGACGCTCTGGCGGCGGGTGACGAGGGCGGCGGCGGTGCCCGGGTCGTCGGTCGCCGTGGTGGGGACGGAGGCCGACTCACCGATCAGCAGGACCGGAAGCAGTGCGATGGCGCCGTCGGGATCGGTGCGGAGCACCCGGCAGCGAACGGGTCGACCGTCCAACAGCGCGGCCAGCGACCGGTGATGGCCACCGAGCAGGATCTGGCGGCCCTCGTCGTCGATCCACACCAGCGGGTACCGATTGCTCGCCACCCCCGGGTCCGCCGACGTGATGCCCGTCCGCTCCCAGGTCCCGGTGAGGTAGTAGCCCACGTGCGATGCCACGCAGAAGGTCTGGGTGGCGTGCATCAGGCGCGGGTCCAGGTCTGCGAGGGACGGCGGGCCCGTCAGCAAGCGGACCACGTCCTCCTGCGCCACGTACGGCTGGCCCTTCCGGCGGGGTGCCAACGGCCAGGGGACGACCCGGCGGTCCGACGAGAACGCCGCCTCGACCCTCCCGGTGCCCCAGAGCCGCCCGGCCGCTTCGGTCACCACCTGGTTGTGGACAGGTCGAGACGTGCGCGGTTCATCAGACAAGGGATCCTCCATCGCGTGGCGTTCGCACCTGTGCCCGAGGGGCAGGTTGCGGTCGGCGTTGACGGGCCACGTCCCTGAGCCGACTCTGGATGGTCCGGGCCATGGTAGGCCCGTCCGGAGCCGGTTCCACCCTCTCCACCTGACCGGGAAGGGAGTCGGCTTGGCCAGAAGCTGTGCCAGTACACCCTCGTCTCGGCTCGGAACCTGCGTGTGCTACTTCGGCGGCCAGAGGGGCCCGTCGACCGCGAAGCCCAGCGGCGCGCCCCAGCGGTTGCGGTGGGCGACCTCCTCGACGGGGCGGCGCGCGGCAACGCCCCAGCGCCCGGTCGGGTAGCCGAACGTCACGCAGCCGGCCATGATCCATCCCTCGTCGGAGGGGACGCCCAGCAGCCCCAGGACCTCCGCCGACTTGAACAGCAGCACCGAGGTGAGCGTCGAGCCCACATCACGGCTGCGGGCGGCGAGCATCGCGCTCCAGATGGCCGGGAAGATCGACCCGCCGCTGGGGTCGTGCTGGACGAAGCCGAACAGCAGGAGCGGGTAGCGGGCGAACTGGTCGGCGGCGTGCTCGACCGAGGAGACGATCCGCTCGAACTGCTTGCTGTCCGGGTCGTCCGGGTTGGCCCGGGCGGCATCGAGGCGGTCCTTGTACACGTGCTCCCACAGCAGGTCGATCGACTCCCGGTACAGCGGTGCGAGCTCGGCGATGAGGTCCTGGTCGTCGACGAGGAGGAACCGCCAGCCCTGCGTGTTGCCGCCGGTCGGGGCGCGGACCGCGGCGTCGAGGATCAACGCCTGGACGTCGGTCGGGATCGGCGTGCTCTCGACGCGGCGCATCGCCCGCGTCGTGTACAGGGCTTCGAGGACGTCCATGGCACAGCTCCAAGTCGGTGTCGCGCCGGTGCCTGGTCGGCGATCCGGCAAGGTTCGTCCATCTTGTTCGGCCTCGAGGGGCCACGCGCGCGCCCCACCGGGTCCGGTGGGGCGCCGGCCGCGCTGCCTTCGACGAGGTCGTGGCCGAGCAGACCGTCTCGGGGCTGGACCGAGCGTCGGTGAAGGAGTTGGGCCGCCACCGTTCGTTGGGCCTGATGGAGGTCGACCGCGTGTACCAGCAGGGCGACGCCGTGGTCTTCGAGGTCGGGTCGGGGTTCCTCCTCACCACGGTCGGCTACGCGTACCTGCCCGACGGACCGTTCCCGGAGCTCGAGATCACCAAGCTCGGCGTGCCGGAGTACCACCGCTTCGACGGCCACTGGTACCAGTGGAGCGCCTCGAACTGACCGGACGGGGTCGTCAGGCTCGACTGTCGCCGGGGGAGCGCTCGCGGAACCACTGGGCGATGCCGTCCATGTGCGGCTCGAAGTCGCCGGGGGCGGACACGTTGAGCATGCCGGCCCGCTCGGAGGTGCGGTTCTCGAAGTCGTGGGTGACGTTGCCCGGCACCAGGACGAACGATCCGGCGGCGGCGTCGACCCACTCGCCGTCCACCAGCACGCTCATGGTGCCGGCGAGCACGTAGAACACGTCGTCTTCGGG
Organism: uncultured Aquihabitans sp.; assembly: GCA_964542495.1. Classification (GTDB taxonomy): domain Bacteria; phylum Actinomycetota; class Acidimicrobiia; order Acidimicrobiales; family Iamiaceae; genus Aquihabitans. The sequence continues at coordinate 74 of CAZIVZ010000204.1, read as the reverse complement.
GTGCGAGTGCGGCCCGGGGCCCTTGGTGTGCGGGTCCAGCCACCACTCCGAGATCGAGTACCGCCCGGCGGTCT
>CAZIVZ010000203.1:0-6243 GCA_964542495.1 uncultured Aquihabitans sp. | reverse complement strand
CCCTGAGGGGTGAGCCCTCCGCCCCTCCAAGCCCCGTGCGCGCGGCAGCCTGGGGCTCCCCTCTGATTAACTGATAGCCCAGGGTGCTTATTCCACGAATCTGGACTGCCATTTCATCTAGAACTGGACACCCGTGCCACGCACTGGGTGGATGTTGTTTACTCCCGATCGGCTTGCTGCATCAGGCGCCCTGGCGCAGGTGCTTGCCAGCGCAGTGCCCTGTTAGTGGCGGGAGGCGGGCACGGCGAGCCCACGTTCATGAGCACGAACGACCCGGTGCCGTAGGTGTTCTTGGTGGCGCCGGGCGCGAAGCAAGCCTGGCCGAACAGGGCCGCCTGCTGGTCGCCGGCGATGCCCGAGATGGGCAGGCCCGGCGGCAGTCCCGACGACGCGTGGGTGGTCCCCAGCCGCCCGCTCGAGGGCCGGACCTCGGGCAGGCACGACGCCGGCACGCCGAACAGGTCGCACAGCTCGGGCGACCACGCCAGGGAGCGGATGTCGAACAGCATCGTGCGGCTGGCGTTGGACGGCTCGGTGGCGTGGACCTCGCCACCGGTGAGGTTCCACAGGAGCCACGAGTCCACGGTGCCCACAGCCACGTGGGGCCCGGGCTCCACGCCGCCGTGGGTGAACAGCCACTCGAGCTTGGAGGCGGTGAAGTACGGGTCGAGGACCAGGCCCGTGGTCTCGCGCACCAGCGGGAGTTGACCGGCCTCGGCCAGCTCGTCGCAGCGCGCCGCGGTGCGACGGTCCTGCCAGACGATCGCCCGGTGCAGGGGGCGCCCGGTGCGGCGGTCCCAGGCCACCACGGTCTCGCGCTGGTCGGTGATCCCGATGGCGGCCACGGGCTCGGTGAGCGAGGCGATCAGCTCGGCGGTGGTGCCGACGATGGCGCTCCAGATCTCGTCCGCGTCGTGCTCCACCCAGCCCGGCCGCGGGAAGTGCTGGGCGAACTCGCGGTAGCGATACGCCACGGCGTGTCCCGAGTGGTCGACGGCGAAGGCGCGGACCCCGGTGGTGCCCGCGTCGAGGGCGATCACGACTGCCATGGCGGGCGAGGCTACCGACCACGGTCGGTACGCTGCCCCCCATGCGGATCGGGATCCTGACCGGTGGTGGCGACTGTCCCGGCCTCAACGCGGTGATCCGGGCGGCGGTCCGCGCCGTGGAGGTCGACCGAGGCGGCCAGGTGATCGGGTTCCACGACAGCTGGCGCGGTGTGCTCGAGGACCGGTGGGAGGACCTCACCGTGGCCCGCTGCCGGGGCATCTTGCCGCGCGGCGGCACCATCCTCGGCACCTCGCGCGACCAGCCCTACGCCCGCCCCGACGGTGCCGCCATGGTGGGCGAGGTGGTGGCCCGCCACGGCCTCGACGCCATCGTGGCCATCGGCGGCGAGGGTTCCATGGGTGTGGTCCGGGACCTGCACCGCGACGGCATCCCCGTGGTGGGCGTGCCCAAGACCATCGACAACGACATCGCCGAGACCGAGATGACCTTCGGGTTCCAGACTGCGGTGCAGATCTGCACCGACGCCATCGACCGCCTCCACACCACCGCCGAGAGCCACCACCGCATCCTCGTGGTGGAGGTCATGGGCCGCCACGTCGGCCACATCGCGGTCTGGGCCGGCCTCGCCGGTGGGGCCACCTTCACCCTCGTGCCCGAGGAGCCCTTCGACATCGCCGACGTGGCCGAGCGCATCATGTCCCGCCACCGGTCGGGCAGCTGGGCCACCATCGTGGTGGTGGCCGAGGGTGCGGTGCCGGTGGCCGGCACGCTCGACGTCGCGACCCCGGCGGTCGACCGCTACGGCCACGAGGTGCTGGGCGGCATCGGCCACGTGGTGGCGGCCGAGCTCCAGGAGCGAACCGGCATGGAGAGCCGCACCACGGTGCTGGGCCACGTGCAGCGCGGCGGTTCGCCGGTGGCGTTCGACCGCGTGCTGGCCACCCGGTTCGGCATCGCCGCGGTCGACGCGGTGGCCGACGGCGCGTTCGGTGACATGGTGGCGCTGCAGTCGGGCCGGGTCGTGCGGGTGCCGGTGGATCAGGCCATCGGGCACCTCAAGGTGGTGCCGCCCGAGCTCCTCCGGGCGGCGTCGGTGTTCCGGCCGCCGCTCGGGGCACCCGGTCAGCGGGGGTTCAGCGGCGGGTCGTAGGCGTCGGCGGTGATGGTGCGCTGGTTGGCCCGGTCGGTGGGGACCTCCACCGCCTTGCCGTCCACCCGGAAGCGCACCGAGGTCACGCCGTCGGAGGCGAGGGCGGTGAACGCCAACTGGGCGAATGCCTGCTTCTGGGTCTCGCCGCTGGTGTCGTTGACGATCTCCGGCGTGAGGTCGATGGTGGCCAGGTCGCCGGTCACCTCCAGCCCCCGCAAGGAGGTGCCCGGTGGGATGCGGGTCTTGGCGTCGTTCGGCGGTACGACCGTGAGCAGGAACTGGAGGGCGGCCTCGAGCGTGGGCTCGCCGTCCACCGGGTAGCGGGTGACCTCGAGCGAGTCGCCCACCAGGTAGTACACCGACACCTCCTGGGCCGTGGGGGAGTCGCTGGTGATCGGGGTGGTCTCCTGCGGCTGGGCGATGCCGGTCACGGCTCGGGGCTCGTCGTCGAGCGGCACGCCGCACGACGTGACCGCCAGGAGCGCGGCGGTGGCCAGCACCGCGGCCACGATCGGGGCAGGTCTCACGGCACGTCCTCGTCGGTCGGTTCCGGCTCCTCGTCCCAGGCCACCGGAAGCTCGACGCAGAAGCGGGCGCCGTCGAGCCCGTCGGGGCGGTCCTCCACCCACACCCGGCCCTTGTGCAGCGCCACGTGCTCGCTCACCAGCGAGAGCCCGAGGCCGACGCCCTCGCTCCCGGCCCGGCGGTTGGAGCCCGCCCCGCGCGAGAACCGGTCGAAGATCAGCTCGCGCTCCTCGGGCGGCACGCCGGTGCCGTTGTCCTCGACGGCGATGAGCAGCCCGTCGGGCAGCCGCCGGAGCTCGACGCGGGTGGCACCCCCGCCGTACTTGCGGGCGTTGTCGAGCAGGTTCGTGACCACGCGGACCAGGCGCCGCTTGTCGGCCCGGATCAGCACCCCGGCCAGGTCGCTGTCGAGCTCGATGGGCACGTCGGGGGTCTCGGACCAGGCCACCGCCTGGGTGACCAGCTCGCCGGGCCGCAGCTGGGACAGCTCCAGTCGGGCGGCGCCGGCGTCGAACCGGGAGATCTCCAGGAGGTCCTCGACGAGCTGCTTGAAGCGGGCGACGTCGGCCACCATCAGGTCGATGGCGGCCTGGGCCGAGGCGTCGGGCATCTCCTCGCGCCGCGACGAGAGCACCTCGATCGACGCCGACAGCGTCATCAGCGGCGATCGCAGCTCGTGGCTCACGTCGGACGCGAACCGGCCGTCTCGGTCGATGCGCTCCTCGAGCACCTGGGCCATGTGGTTGAACGAGCTGATGAGCACGCCCAGGTCGGGGTCGTCGACCGCGCCGAGGCGGGTGTCGAGGCGGCCGCCGGCGATGGCCTCGGCGGCCACGGAGACGTCGGCGAGCGGGCGCAGCGTGCGCCGGCTCGCCCACCAGCCCACTGCCCCACCGGCCAGGGTGGTCACGAGCGACGCGCCGAACAGCGACGCGGACAGCGACTCCAGCGTCGACTGGGTGTCGGCCAGCGACACGAACTCGAAGTAGGCCGTGTCGACGTCGGTGAGGGGTACGCCCACCAGCAGCTCGGGTTCGCCGTCGATGGCGATGCGCATGCGGGCGGCCTGGCCGTCGTCGACCATCGCGATCAACGACGAGGGGATCACCCGGCGGCCGTAGGCGGCGGACGTGCCGTAGTACTTGCCGCTCGGGGCGCGCACCAGCGAGTGCGACGGAGACTCGCTCTGGAGCGAGTCGAGCGTCTCGCCGATCTGCTGGGCGGTGGGGGTGCTGCCGGCGAACAGCGGCCGCACCACCTCGCCGTTGCGCAGCGCCTGCCGGGTGGCCGCGCTCTCCCGCTGGCTGATCGTGTTCTCCCGGGTGAGGGCCCAGGTGGTGCCGGCGAGGAGGATGGACAGCACCGCGGCGGTGAGGGTGAACGCCAGCGTGATCCGCGCCCGCAGGCCGAGGCGGGCCGGCCGGAACCGGCGCCACCACGGGCGGCGGGGGGCCGACGCCGTGGCGACGCCCTGGGGATCGGTCACCGGGCCGGCCTCAGGTCTGGAGCTTGTAGCCGAGGCCGCGGACGGTCACGACGTGCCGGGGGTTGGCGGCGTCGGCCTCGACCTTGGTGCGCAGCCGGCGCACGTGGACGTCGACGAGGCGGCCGTCGGCGAAGTAGTCGTAGCCCCAGACGGAGTCGAGCAGGGTCTCGCGGCTGAAGACCTTGCCGGGGCTCGATGCCAGCTCCACGAGCAGCTTGAACTCGGTCTTGGTGAGGTGGACGTCTCGGCCGGCGCGACGGACCACGCCCTCGTCGGGCACGATCTCGAGATCGCCGAAGCGCAGGTGGGCGTGGCCCGGCTCGGCGTGGCGGACCCGGCGCAGCAGCGCCCGGATGCGCGCCGACAGCTCCTTGGGCGCGAACGGCTTGGTGAGGTAGTCGTCGGCGCCCGCCTCGAGGCCGGCCACCACGTCGTGGGTGTCGTCCCGGGCCGTGACCATGATGATGGGCACGTCGGAGGACCGCCGGATGGCCCGGCACACCTCGAAGCCGTCGATGTCGGGCAGCATGATGTCGATCAGCACGACGTCGGTGGGACGCTGGGCGAACAGCTCGAGGGCCTCCTCGCCGTTCTCGGCCTCGTCGACGGTCCACCCCTCGTCCTCCAGCGCCAGGCGCACGGCCGTGCGGATGCGCTCATCGTCTTCGACGCTCAAGATCCTGGTGCCCACGCAGGCGATGGTAGGGGAGCGGAGCCGATCGACTGCGGCGGGTCGTCGCGGACGACGATCAGACGTCGGCGGCGCCGGCGGCCACGAGCAGCTCGGCGAGGGCGTCGAAGGTGCCCGGCGGCGCGGCGAGGACGAATCGCTCCGACGGTGCGTGGCCGCCGAGGCCCTCGCACCGGGCGCCGGCCTCGGCGGCGATCAGCGCGCCGGCGGCGTGGTCCCAGGCGTTGAGCCCCACCTCCCAGTAGCCGTCGAGGCGCCCGCAGGCCACCGAGCAGAGGTCGAGCGCGGCGGCGCCGCCCCGTCGGATGTCGGCGATGCGGTCGATCACGCGGGCCACCACCTCGGCCTGGCGGCGACGGCGGACGGGGTCGTAGCCGAAGCCGGTGCCCACCACCGACCGGGCGATCGAGGTGGGAGTGGAGCACCAGATGGCCCGGCCGTTGCGGGCGGCACCGCCGCCCGAGGTGGCCTCGAAGGTGTCGTGGTGCAGCGGCGACACGACCACGCCGGCCACGGAGCGGCCCTCGACCTGAGCGGCGATGGACACGCAGAAGCCGGGCAGTCCGTGGACGAAGTTGACCGTGCCGTCGATGGGGTCGACGCACCACGTGATGCCGCTCGTGCCCGCCACCGCCGCCCCCTCCTCGCCCTCCACCGCGTCGTGGGGACGGGCGGCCAGCAGCCGCTCGGTGATGTGGCGCTCGGCCCAGGTGTCGAGCTCGGTGACGAGGTCGGTGGGCGTGGACTTGGCGGTGACCTGCGGGCCGGCGCGATCGAGGCCGGCCACCAGGTGCGCCGCCACCTCCTGGGCGAGCGGCCGGGCGAGGTCCAGCAGGGCGACCGGGTCGGCCGGGAGGTCTGGTGCGGTCACGAGCGGTTGCGGCGGGGCGCGGCGGGATCGCCGGTGGCGGTGATCGTGTGCCACTCGCCCATGGCCCGCAGCACCAGCACGGCCACCACGGCCACGCCCCCGGCGCTGAAGGCGGCGCCGACGAGCCCTCCTAGCCCGGCCAGGGCCCCGGCGTCCTCGACCTGCAAGGTGGTGACCTTCCACCCGATCAGCCCGCCGCAGATCCCGGCGACCACGATGGACGCGAGGGCCAGGACGCGCGCGCCGGTGGACGGCAGCGCGGACTCCACGGGTGACGGGTCGGCCATGGCGCCATCGTAGGCGTTGGGTTCCTCCGGACGATTCGGACGGTGTCGCGTCGGGGGTGGGGGCACCCCGTAAGGTGGGTCACCCATGTCTGCCCTCGTCGTGCTGCCCACCTACCAGGAAGCGGAGAACATCCGAGACGTGCTCACCCGCGTCCGTGCTGCGGTCCCCGAGGCCCACATCCTGGTGGTCGACGACGGCAGCCCCGACGGCACCGCCGACCC
>CAZIVZ010000202.1:0-6256 GCA_964542495.1 uncultured Aquihabitans sp. | reverse complement strand
CCCGACAACCTCGCCTTTCTGGGCACCACCAAGCACGGCGAGGAGGTGGAGATCAACAAGCGGGCCGCCGAATCAGACCTGCTCGTGTACGTCAACATCAACATCGTCTCGATGGACGGCGGCCACAAGAGCACCGCCACCGGCCTGGCCAGCTACCGCTCGATCAAGCACCACCACAACGTGCACACCATGGAGCACTCCAAGAGCTTCATGGACCGCCACAACTCCGAGCTGCACCACAGCAACTGGCGCATGGGCAAGGTGATCGCCGACGCCGGCGTGAAGGTGTTCCAGATCGAGACCACGATCAACAACGACACCTTCGGCCAGGACGGCCCGATGTCCATGCTCGCCAAGCGCGAGTGGGAGTGGACCACCAGGGACCGGGTGACCTTCGTCGCCATGCAGAAGGGCCTCGGGCGACTCTCGGGCCCCACCAAGCGCAAGATCTTCCAGGCCCACCGAGCGCCCTACGGCGTCACGTCGGTGCAGGCCGGGGCCATCGAGCCCGTGCACGAGAAGACCCTCCAGCACTGCTTCGACCAGCACCTCGTGCCGGTGGAGGGCCAGACCGACATCCTCACCCTCGGCCTGCCCTACATCTGCCCGTACAACGTCAACTCGATCATGAACCCGATCCTGGTGATGTGCCTCGGGCTCGGCTACTTCTTCAACATGTACCGGGGGAGGCCGCTGGTTCGCGAGGGCGGCGTGCTGATCATGACCCACCCCACGCCGTGGGAGTTCCACCCGGTGCACCACCCGAGCTACATCGACTTCTTCGAGCAGGTGCTCGCCGACACCACCGATCCCCGCGAGATCGAGACCAAGTGGGAGAAGCGCTTCGCCGAGGACGAGTGGTACCGCCACCTCTACCGCACGAGCTACGCCTACCACGGCGTCCACCCCTTCTACATGTGGTACTGGGGCTCGCACGCGCTGAAGCACCTGGGCCGGGTGATCGTGGTCGACGGCGACCCGCGCGCCGTGAAGCGCCTCGGCTTCAAGTCGGCCTCCACCCTCAACGACGCCTTCGAGATGGCCGAGGACGTGGTGGGCCCGCAGCCCACCATCACCCACCTGAAGAACCCGCCGATCCTCATGGCCGACGTCACGTGAGCAGCGGCTTGGAGAAGGTGGCGCGCGCCGCCCGGCAGGCTCGCCGCCGGGTGCCCTCGGCGCGGGACGTGGTGCTTCGTGCCGAGTTCCCCTACCGCGCCCCCACGGTGCCGCTCACCGTCGAGCCCCAGCCCGACGAGCCCACGCTCGGTGCCCACTACGACTCGACGTGGGCCCGCAAGCTCCCCGCCCGCTACGCCCGGTTCTTCCTCACCGAGGGCGTGGTGCGCCCGCTGATCGCCGGCCTGGCCCAGCCCGACCGCCGCGGCCTCGACCGCCTCACCGAGCTCGACGGCCCGGTGATCTTCGCCGCCAACCACCACAGCCACCTCGACGCCGGCCTGCTCATCACGTCGCTGCCCGAGCCGCACCGTCACCGCGTGTTCGCCGCGGCCGCCGCCGACTACTTCTTCGACAACCGGGTGAAGGCCACGGCGTCGGCCCTGGTGCTCAACGCCATCCCGATCGACCGCACCAAGGTCGGGCGCCGCTCGGCCGACGCCGCCGCCGAACTCCTCGACGACGGCTGGAGCATGGTCATCTTCCCCGAGGGCGGCCGCTCCCCCGACGGCTGGGGCCAGCCGTTCCGCGGTGGTGCCGCCTACCTCGCCATCCGCTGCGGTGTGCCCGTGGTGCCCGTGCACCTCGCCGGCACCGGCCGGATCCTGCCCAAGGGCAAGAACCGCCCCCGCCCGTCGCACACCGTGGTCACCTTCGGGGCCCCGCTGCGCGCCGCCGAGGGCGAGCGCTCCCAGGCCTTCGCCGACCGCATCGAGCACGCCGTGGCCGCCCTGGCCGACGAGGCCACGTCGGACTGGTACGCCGCCCGGCGCCGCGCCGCCGCCGGCGAGACCCCGGCGCTGTCGGCCCCGCAGTCCGGCGTGTGGCGCCGCGCCTGGGCCGTGAGCGGCCTCCGCGAGAAGCCCCGCAGCACCCCCAAGCCCTGGCCCGACCTCCGCTGACCGTCTCATCCCGCCGCCCCGCCGCCCCGCCGCCCCGCCGAGGTCCGTGCACCTGAGCCGCACCATCCGGCTCGAGCGCACACACCTCGGGCTCCCACCTCCCGGACCCGTCGAGGTCCGTGCACCTGAGCCGCGCTCCGCGGCTTGGGTGCACGAACCTGGCGCCGGCCTGCTCGCTGTCACCCCGCATCGCCATGATGATGGACATGCATGGAAACAGCACCGGAGATCACCTCGTGGCCGTGACGGCCTCGAGCCAGCACGGCCTGATCACGTTCGACCAGGCACGGCAGGCTGGTCTGACCCGCCACCAGATCCAGCGTCGGGTGCAGACGGGCCGGTGGGTGCGGGTTCACCGCGGGGTGTTCCGAGTGGGTGGGGCGCCCATCACCTGGGAGCAGGCCGCGGCAGCGGGCTGCCTCGCCTCACCGCCCGGGGCGGGAGCTTCGCACCTCACTGCCGCCGCGCTCACCGATCTCGGTGAGGCGCCGCCGGTCCCGCCGCACGTGACCGTTGCCCCCGGCCGATCGACCCGGCTCGTCGGTGTGGTCACGCACCGTTCGCCGCTGCCGGTCACGGACCTGACCGTGATCCGAGGCGTGCCGTGCACCACCGTCGCCCGCACGCTGGTGGACTGCGCAGGGATCGTCGGCCCGGTGCGCCTCCAGCGCATGGTCGACGAGGCGCTCCACCGACGGCTGGTCCGCGTGGATCAGCTGTCGGCCGTCTGGTCGGGGGTCCGGGCCGCCCCAGATCGGTCCGGTGAGCCGAAGCTGCGCAACGCGATCGAGCCGTGGAGCGGCCCGATCACCCCGGGCAGCCCCGGTGAGGCCCGCCTCCGCCAGCGTCTCGTCCAGTGGGGTCTGCCCGAACCCGAGCTCCAGGTGGTGGTGCGCGACGCTGGCGGTGACGTGATGGCCCGAATCGACCTCGGCTGGCCGCTGTACCTGGTGGGGATCGAGTACGACTCGTCTCGCTGGCACGGTCCATCACGCTGGTCGGCCGACCATCGGCGCCAGCGCGCCCTCGAGGACCTGGGATGGGTGATCCTGCGAGCCGATCGTTCCGACCTCGAACCCGGTGCCCACGCCCTCGAACGGTCGGTCCGGCGAGCCCTCGACGCCCAAGCTGCCCGCCTCCGGCTCCCGAGGCTCGTGCAGTAGAGCCGCACCACGCGGCTCAGGTGCACGGACCTTGGTCAGGGAGCAGTGGTCGACGTGGTGGAGGAAGCGGGGGCGGTGGACGACGTGGACGACGTGGACGACGTGGACGACGTGGACGACGTGGCGTCGGCCTGTTCGCGACACCTGGCGAGGGCGGCACGGACCTTGTCCATGGTGTCGTCGTCGGCCTTGGGATCGTCGCGGGGGGCGCCACCGCCGCCGCGCTCGACGATCTGGGCCAGCTCGTCGTCGGTCAGGTTGTCGACGATGGCGTCAGCCGCACACGTGGACTCCGCCCTCGAGAGACCGCTCGTCACCAGGGCATCGACCAACTGGTCACGGCTGGGCGCGTCGATCGAGCACGCCACCACGCCGACGACGAACCCCGACGCCACCAGCAGCACCAAGCCAGCGGAACGGCGGGCCCGGAGGAGGTGGGCGGCGGCGGAGAGCATCCCGACGACGTTACCGGGCGTGGTTCACGCACCGACGAGCAGGTCGTCACGGTCGAGCAGGACCGCGGCCACGTTGGCCTGGGCCACCGAGCCATCCACCAGGTAGGCGCGGTGGCCCGTGCCGGCCACCGCCAACTGCCGGAAGCCGGAGCCGGCCCGACTCGGCGAGCGCCCGAACCAGCCGAGCTCGGCCACCGGGTCGCCGTCGGCGGCGAGGGCGAAGAAGTCGGTGGCGGGCCGGCGGAACTCCGCCACCCGGTCCACCAGCACGCCGGGGCTGCCCATGACCACCACGTTGCGCGGGCGCACCCCGGCGAGCAGCGCGGCGCCCACGGTGGTGCTCCCGTAGCTGTGGCCGACCAGCGTGAGCGAGCGCTCGGGACCGAGGTCCAGTCCGGCGACGAAGCGGGCCAGCGCCTCGCCGCCCTCCCGGGCCCGTCGGGCGCGCACCAGCTCGCCCAGCTCGCCGACGTCGGCCACCAGGCCGTCGGGCGGGTCGTAGCCGAGCCACGCCACCACCGCCACGCCGGCCGACCCGCCGCCGGGCACGGAGGCGACGGCCCGGGCGCGCCGGGCCAGGTCGGCGACGGGCCGGGCCACGGTCCGGTCGAAGTTGGCCAGGTCGCTCGACATGCCGGGCACCACCACGGCCACCGATCCGGCCCGGTCCAGGTCGCCGAACACCTCGGCGACGCGCCCGTCGCCGGCGGGGTCGAACACCAGGATCTGGCGCGGTCGACCGGTGCGGGGATCGTCGGCCAGCAGAGCCGCCAGCGCCCGGCGCCGCATCGGGTCCGACGTGGTCGCGAGGGCTCGGCGCACGAGCTCGCGGTTGGCCGCCACCCTCGCCGCCACCGGCATGGCGTCGACCGGTCCCACCCGCTCGGGGTGGACCCGGGCCAGCGCGTCGATGCCACCGGGGCCGAGGGCCACCCCCGCCGCCCGCACGATCGCCGGCGCAGGCGACCCGGCGAGCAGGGCGTCGGCCGCCACCCGACCGGCGCTCGAGCCGGGGCGGTGCGCGGCCAGCGCGCCGAGCAGGTCGACCACGGGGAGGACCGAACCCCGGTCTGCCCCGGCGAACGCCACCCCCACCGCTGCCACCCACCGCCCGGTGGCCGACTCGGCCTCGGCGAGCTCCCGCAGCCGCCCCGCCAGCTCGGCCGTCGCCGTGCCTCGCTCCGGGTCGGCACCGGCCACCGCCTCGAGGTCGGACGCGGAGCGGACCAACGCCACCACCGTGCCCGCCGCCACGGCGCCATAGCGCGCCAGCGCCTCCGGATCAGCCGCCGCCTCCACCGCCGGACCCCGGCCCACCTCGATCAGCGGCCGGCGAGGAGGCGGCATCGCGACGCCAGTTCGGCCAGGACCGCATCGCGACGGGCCCGCTCGGCATCGAACCGGCTGCGGTGCGGCCCCCGCCACGAGTCGCGCACGGCCCGGGCGCTACGGGCCTGTGCGTCGGCGACGTCGTCGATCTGGCGCCCGGCCCGCACCAGGGCCTCGGTGGTGCGGGCACGTGCGGCCAGCGTGGCGGCGTCGGACTCAGGGGCAGGGAGTGCGGGGATCGACATGGCGATCACCTTGCATGCCATGTTGTTTCATGTCAATCGGTTGCCCCCAGCCGACGGCGCAGCTCGACGTACACCGGCGTGCCCACGATCTCCTCCAGCTCCTCCGCCAGCGATTCCACCACCGGCTGCTGGCCCACGTAGGCCCGGACGCCCTCGGTGCAGCACCAGGCCATCGGGTCGCCGTCGTCACCCCAGTCGGCACGGCGCCAGGCTCGGACCGTGGCGAGCTCGGGGCCGCCTTGCACCTCGGGCGCCACCCAGTCCACGCGGATGGGCAGCTGCCAGCAGACCGACGGCTTCCAGTCGATGGGCGACTCGCCGTCGGCCTCGGCCGCCAGGTGCAACGCGCACCCGGCTCCGCCCGCGAAGCCAGGCCGGTTCAAGAAGATGCAGGCCCCGTCGACCACGCGGGTGTTGGCGCCACCGGGCTCGAACACGCCTCCCGCCTCGGCCTCGGCGTGGAACTGGAACCGCTCGGGCTCGAGGGTGGCGGCCAGCCCGGCCACCCGGCGACCCTCGTCGTCGCCGTCGATCTCGGCGCCCACCGAGCAGCAGCCCTGCTGGAGCTCCTCGGCCGGCTCGGCGAGGATCCCCAGGCAGCCTCGTCCCCAGATGCACGTCCAGTGGGATCGCAGGAAGGAGCGGTCGAAGCGCCAGACCGTGTCGCCCGCATCGATCACCTCGAGGTCGAGATCCGGGCTCGGCTCCGTCGCCGAGGGGAGCTCGGGGTTCGCGGCGTCCACCCGCGGGAGCGTAGGTGACGGCCGTGATTCGGCCGCCCACCGCCATCCGCGGGAGACTGCGGCGACGGCCGACCGGCCCACGAAGGAGCCATGCCATGTCTGCCGACCCCACCGACGTCCCCGGCGACGTCCCCGCCTTCGGCGACCTCGGGCTGCGTCCCGAGCTGGTGCGTGCCCTCACCGCCCTCGGCTACGAGGAGCCCACCCCCATCCAGGCCGAGTCGATCCCGCCGCTGCTGG
>CAZIVZ010000201.1:0-6284 GCA_964542495.1 uncultured Aquihabitans sp. | reverse complement strand
AGCCGTAGAGGTTGTCGAACTTGGACTTGGTGACCGAGTCGTTCACGTTGATGGCCGGGAACTGGAGCTGGCCCGCCTCGAACATCTGGTACAGGCGGTGCACGCCCGTGGTGGTCTCCTCGGTGACGCCCTTGATCCCCGCGGCCACCTGGGTCCAGCGGTTCGGCTCCTTCTCGAGCGAGGCGCGGAGCAGGTCGAGGACCACGCCCCACTCCTCGGAGTCGTCGTCGGTGGTGTCGGGCACGGTACTGGCGAGCTCGTACTCGCGGCCCTTGTGCACGAGCAGGGTGGCGTCGCCGCCGTCGTCGAGGATCATGTTGGGGCCGGACCCGTCGGGCCAGCGCAGGGCCTGGTCCGTGCACCACCAGTACTCCTCTAGCGTCTCGCTCTTCCAGGCGAAGACGGGCACGCCCTGGGGGGCATCGGTGGTGCCGTTCGGGCCCACGGCCACCGCCGCGGCGGCGTGGTCCTGGGTGGAGAAGATGTTGCAGGAGACCCAGCGCACGTCGGCGCCGAGGGCGGTGAGGGTCTCGATGAGCACGGCCGTCTGGATGGTCATGTGCAGCGAGCCCATGATCTTGGCGCCGGCCAGGGGCTGGGCGTCGGCGAACTCGGCGCGGGTGGCCATGAGGCCGGGCATCTCGTGCTCGGCGAGTTGGATCTCCTTGCGGCCGAAGCCGGCGAGAGAGAGGTCGGCGACCTTGAAGTCGTCGGGGTTCAAGATGGGCACGGGGTTTCCTCCACGCGTCGATGGTCGGGGTCCGCCAAGAGCGCGCCTCGCGGGCGCGGCGAACAGGTCGAGTTGTGGGACTGGAGCCTGCTGGCTCACCCATGACAGCCCACACGGCCCGGAGGCCGCCGCCCAACCTAGTCCACCTGGCCGCGCCGGGTCGTGCCGGGGCGTGCCGGGCCTGCCGGGGCGAGGAGCGCGGTCGAACTGGAACGTGTTCTAGGGTCACCGCCCATGCCGCTGGAACGCTTCACCGACCGGGTCGCCATCGTCACCGGAGCCGCATCGGGCATCGGGAAGGCCACCGCCGCCCGGCTGGCCGCCGAGGGTGCCAAGGTGCTCGCCTCGGACATCGCCGCCGACGCCCTCGCCGCCTCGGTGGCCGAGGCCCAGGCCGGGGCCGGCCCGGGCGGCGAGGTGGTGGCCCACGTGGCCGACATCAGCGACGAGGAGCAGGCCGCCGGCACCATCGCCGCCGCGGTGGATCGCTGGGGCCGCCTCGACGCCCTGTGCAACATCGCCGGGATGCTCAAGACGGTGCGCACCCACGAGTGCGACCTGGACACGTGGAAGCGCGTGGTCGACGTGAACCTCACCGGCACGTTCCTGATGTGCCGGGCGGCGCTCCCCCACCTCATGGAGTCCCGGGGCGCCATCGTCAACGCCGCGTCCACCAGCAGCTACTTCGGCCACCCGTGGATGGCGGCCTACGCATCCTCGAAGGGCGCCATCGCCGCCTTCACCCACACCCTGGCGGTGGAGTACTGCAAGGACGGGGTCCGCGTGAACGCCGTCGCCCCGGGCAGCGTCACCAGCGGCATCACCGACAACGTCGCCTTCCCCGAAGACCTCACCAGGGAGGAGGGCAAGCTCGTGCGGCGGATCATGTCGCCGACGGGGTTCGGCGACCCGGCCGACGTCGCCTCGGTGGTGGCCCTGCTCGCCTCCGACGACGGCCGGCACATGACCGGCGAGATCGTCCGCATCGACGGGGGGACCCACGCGTGAGGTTCTCCGTGGCCACCGCCTACCTGCCGCCTGAGGAGCTGGCCCCCATCGCCCGGGCCGCCGATGCGGCGGGCTACCACGCGATGGCCCTGGCCGACCACGTGGTCAACCTCGAGACGCTGGCCACGCCCTACCCCTACACCGACGACGGGAACCGGCGGTGGGAGGCCTTCACCCCGTGGGTCGATCCGTGGGTGGCGATCGGCGCCCTCGCCGCGGTCACCGACCAGCTCCGGTTCTTCACCAACATCTTCGTGCTCCCCATGCGAGACCCCTTCACGGTGGCCAAGTCCGTCGCCACCGCCTCGGCGCTGTCGGGCGGACGGGTGGCGCTCGGGGTGGGCATGGGGTGGTGCGAGGAGGAGTTCGACCTGCTGGGCGAGGCGTTCCGCCGGCGTGGGGCCCGGTCCGACGAGATGCTCGAGCTCCTCGCCGAGCTCTGGACGGGTCAGTGGGTGGAGCACCACGGCGAGTTCTACGACGTCCCCCGCCTGGAGATGACCCCGGCCCCGCCGGCGCCGGTGCCGGTCTACGTCGGGGGCCTCTCCGACGCCGCCCTGCGCCGGGCGGCCCGTCACGACGGGTGGATCTCCGACCTCATCTCCACCGACGACGCGGCGCGGTACCGGGCCACCCTCGACGAGGAGCGGGCGCGACTCGGGCGCGCCGACACCGACTTCTCGATGATCGTGTCGCTCAACGACGCCCTCACCGTGGACCACTTCCGGCGGGCGGAGGAGGCGGGGGTCACCGACCTCCTGACCATGCCGTGGGCCTACTACGGCGGGTTCGACCTGCCGTTGGGGGAGAAGATCGACGGCCTGAACCGCTTCGCCAACGACATCCTGGCCAAGCTCGTCGATTGAACCGCCACCAGGCTCACGGGCGAGCCGCCCTCGCCCTCGCGGGCGCCCTGGCGCTGGCCCTCAGCGCCTGCTCATCGGACGACGGCACCCCCGGAGCCACCACGGTGGCCACCTCCACCACGGGTGGCATGCGAGAGCCGGGAGCCGGGCGGTCTGCGGCGGATCTGACGGCGATCCTGCCCGCCGCCGCCGACCTGGGAGAAGGCTGGGTCGAGCGCCCGGCAACGCAGGCCGGTGCCGGCGGCGACCGAACACCGGCCGACCGCGCCATCGAGGAGCAGTGCCCAGAGCTGAGCACCCTCGTCGGCGCGGCCGACGAGCCGGGCGACGACGGCCCGGTGACCCGCACGTTCGTGGATGGTGACGGGCGACTGCTGCGGTTCGAGCTCGACCCGCAGGCCCCAGCGCGCCAAGACACCGAGCTCCAGGAGGCGGTCGACGCCACCAACGAGTGCGAGCCCATCGTGGCCGAGGACGTGCCGGCCGACGACATCGACGGAGCCACCACCACGATGCGGTTCCAGGCGGCGATCGACCCCGATCACGGGGAGCAGGCCGTGAAGCTCCAGGCCGAGATCGGGCTACTGCTGCCCTCGGAGGACGATCCTGTCCTGACGACGCTCTACGCCCTGGTGTTCCGCACAGGGTCCGTGGGCGTGCGCATCACCGCCACCGACGGCCTCGACCTGGAGAGCCTCGAGGTCGCCCGCACCGACCTGGATCTGGTGGCCGGGCTCTCGGACCGGCTCGAAGCTTCGGTCGACGACCTCGCGAGCTGACCCGCCGGGCGGTTACTTGACCGCGGTGGGGGCCACCACGCCGCCGCTGGCGCCGGTGAGCGGGATGGGCGTGGCGGTCAGCAGGAAGTCGGCCTGGCCGTCGGCGGCGCAATCGGCGGCCAACTCGTCGAGTTGCCACATCTGGCCCTGGGCCAGGCCCATGTCGCGGAGCTGGATCATGTGCACGGGCAACAGCGCGGCCGGGTCCTCGCAGGGGAAGCACTCCAGCACCAACGTGTCGGTGGCCACGCCCGCCACCTGGTGGTCGTGGATCCACTCGATCGACCGGGTGGACAGGCCCGGCGAGATCACCCGGTAGCGGTCCTTCTCCCCCACCCGCAGGAAGTGCATGTGACCGGTGCGCACCAGCACCACGTCGCCGGGCTCGATGGTGACGCCGGCGGCCACCGCCGCCGCTTCGAGCTCGTCGCCCCCGATGGGGTGGTTGTCGTCGAAGTGGTCGACTCCGTGGAGCCGGGCGATGTCGAGCAGGACGCCGCGCGTGGCCACCGGACCGAACGCGTCGATCCCGAGCCGGGCGGCGCCCGCCGCCGTGACCACCGAGTCCGGCGTGCCGTTGTAGAGCTCGTGGCCGTAGCCGACGTGGCTGAGCGCATCCCAGTGGGTGGCGGCCTGCACGCCCATGGAGAAGCGGTCGTCGCTGGTGCAGAAGCCGTCGGCGTCGCCGGTGTAGGCGATGTTGACGGCGATCATCTCCAGCGCAGGGTTGTCCCGGCCGGGGATGCCACCGGTCTGGGGGCCGTCGGCGTCGAAGGGGATGGCCAACGAGAACGGCCGCCCCTGGCGGACGGCGGCGGCCCCGCGTCGCACCGCGGCGGTGTCGATCAGGTTGAGCGTGCCCCGCTGGTCGTCCGGTCCCCACCGACCGCGGTTGGAGACACGGGAGGCCAGGTCGAGCAGGTCCTGGGGCAGCGCGGGCACGACGCCGGCCTCAGTCGACCGCGGCCGCGGGGGAGGCGGCGATGGCCGGCGTGGGACCGGGGTCGATGCCGAACCGCTCGGCCAGGTCGAGCGCGACGACGTCGCCGAAGAGGGCGAGGTCGAGGATCTGGGCGAGGGCGCCGTCGCCCTGGGCCCGCACGGTGTGGATGCCCGTGACCACCTCGTCGGTCCAGGTCTCCACGAGGGCGAACTGCTCGGCGAGCTGCGGGGGCTCCTCGTCGTGGCGCAGCAGCACCAGCGAGAGGACCTGGCGGGTCACGTCGCCGTGCTGGCCCCAGCCGGCGATCTCGCCGTGGGTGACGTCGGGGAGCTCTCCGGTGAACGCCGGGGTCTTGGCGCTCTGGTTGAGCTGCGCCTTCCAGCGCGACGCGGCCACCCCTCCTGCCGCCCCGCCGCCGTAGACGAGAGGGATCGTGCCGGCCAGCTCGCGGGCGAGGGCGACCGCAGCGTTGTCATCTCGGGCCAGCTCGTCGCGCCGGGCGCGGAGCTGGTCGACCGCGGCGGCGATCCAGTCTCGAGCACCGGGGAACAGGCCGATGTCCTCCAAGGCGCGAAGCACCGGAACCGACAGGGCACCGATGCGGGCGCGGGTGGGCATGGGCGACGCGGCAACCGGCAGGAACACCGTGGGTGCCGCCTGCCGATCGGCGAGGGCACCGAGCTGTCCGCCGCTGGTGACGGCGAAGAGCCGACCGCCGGCCTCCACGCACGTGGTGGCCGACGCCACCGCCTCGGGCGAGTCGCCCGAGGCGGAGATGGCCACCACCAGCGTGGAGGAGTCGACGAACGACGGCGGCTCAAACCCCTTGTGGACCACGACGGGCACCGGCATGAAGGGCCCGGCCACCGCGGCGAGGAGGTCGCAGGCCCACCCTGCGGCGCCCGTGCCGAGCAGCAGCACGTTGGCCACGTCGTCGTGCTCGGGCAGTGGCCCGGTGACGGGCAGCCGGCGACTGGCCGCCACCAGCTGCTCGGGCAGGTCGAACAGGGCGTCTCGCAGCCCGAGGGAGTCCGGCACCGGGGCTACGAGAGGGTGGACGGCACGCCGTCGGCCTCGGCCTTGGCCAGCAGACGGGCGTCCTCGGCGTCGTCGACGGTGGTGGCTTCGTCGATCAACATCACCGGGATGTCGTCGCGGATCTCGTAGCGGCGCTTGAGGCGCGGGTTGTAGAGGGCGTGCTCGGACTCGAAGTAGAGGAGCGGGCCCTTGTCCTCGGGGCAGGCGAGGATCGAGAGGAGCTTCGGGTCGAGGGCCATGGCGGATCTATCCCTTGGTGATCAGGTGGAGCAGTTCGGATGTGTGGGTGTCGCACTCGTCGCGCGTGCGGGCCTCGAGGTTGAGGCGCAGCAGCGGCTCGGTGTTCGACGGGCGCAGGTTGAACCACCAGTCGCCGAGGTCCACGGTGAGGCCGTCGAGGCGGTCCTGCGTGGCCTCGGGGCGCCGGGCGGCGTACTCGGCCGCCACCGCGTCGATCACCGCCGCGGGGTCGGCCACCTGGGTGTTGATCTCGCCGGAGTCCGCGTAGCGGTCGAACGGGCGCCGGACCACCGACATGGGCTCGTCGGTGGCGCACAGGCGCTCGAGCACCAACATGGCGGCGATGAGGCCGGAGTCGGCGCGGAAGTTGTCCCGGAAGTAGTAGTGGGCCGAGTGCTCCCCGCCGAAGGCGGCGCCCGTGGTGGCCATCTCGGCCTTGATGTAGGAGTGGCCGACCTTGGTGCGAACCGGCGTGCCGCCGTGCTCGCGCACCACCTCGGGCACCACCTTGGAGCAGATGAGGTTGTGGAGGATGGTGGCGCCGGGCTCCTTCTCGAGCACGCCCACGGCCACGAGGGCGGTGGTGGCCGATCCCGAGAGGCCCTCGCCGCGCTCGTCGACCACGAAGACCCGGTCGGCGTCGCCGTCGAAGGCGAAGCCGACCTCGGCGCCCACCTCAC
>CAZIVZ010000200.1:0-6289 GCA_964542495.1 uncultured Aquihabitans sp. | reverse complement strand
GGAGAACCCCGCGTACTGGCGGATGGTCCACGGACGGTTGGCGTACATGGTGGCCCGGACGCCACGCGTGAACGGGGCGAAGCCGGGCAGCGTGTCGATCTGGAGATCGTCGACGTCGGCCGCGGTGTACAGCGGCTTGACGTCGATCCCCTCCGGGCGGGTGCGGGCCAGCTCGTCGGGCGAGCGGCCCTTCAGGTCCTTGGCCGCCAGGGCCTTCCAGGCGTCCATCGTGGGCTCGGCGTGGGGCGTGGCATCGTCGCTCATCGAGTGGGGAGCCTACGTTTCGCCGTTGGATCGGCCCCAAAGCCGCCACCGAGGTCAGCAGTTGCGGAGGTAGATCTCCGTCACCCACACGCGGTTGCCCTTGCGGTGCACACCGGTGCCGATGCGGTGGGCGCTGGTCAGCATGTTCCGACGATGCATCGTGGAGCGCTTGAAGGCGGCGTGCACGGCCGCGACCGAGCTCCCGTAGCCGACGTTCTCCCGGTAGGAGCACCAGCCGGAGACACCTCGGGTGCTCACCCTCGAGCCCCCGCCGGTGTGCTCCAGCACGTTCGTGGCCGCCATGTGCGCCGACCACGCCTGCGCCTTCGCCATGGCAGCGGCATCGGCGCGCACGCCGGCGGCGCCTGCGGACCGGCGGTAGGCGTTCACCAGGTCCATGTCGTACTGCTGGCCCGAGCTCTGACAGCTCGTCAGGGCCAGGACCCCCACCAGGCCGATGGCGAGCGCAAGCAGGATCGGGTGGGGTGAGCGAGGGGCGCAGGTCGCCACGGGGGTGGACGGCATCGATGGTCTCCAGGGGGTGGGGTGGGCGGGTCGCCGTCGTGATCCAGATCACGAGCAGCACGCCAAACATTACCGTTCGACGTCATTCTCATGACGGTTTCATGGAGAAGACCCAGCTCAGGAGGAGAGGTCGGCGCCGGCGGCGTAGACCGCCCGCAGCCGGGCGAGCTCCCGGTGCACCGTGGGGCCCTGGGCCAGCTCCCACTGCTCCAGCACCTGATCGCCGCCATCGATGGCATCACCGGCGATGGCGGCGGCCAGCTGGGTGGGGCCTGACACCCCGGAGCCGTCCCACACGACCTCGTCGGGGAAGGCGTCGACGACAGCGAGCACTCGCCCGGCCTCAGCGCGGTGGGAACGGAGGCGTTCGCCTGCCGATCCGGGGTCGCCCGCCAGCTCGTCGGCCGCGGCATCGGCGGCGACGTGGATGCCCGCCGATGCGGCCGCGCCGCCCACGGGCCCGAAGCTGTGCTCGACGTAGCCGCCCACGGCATCGGCGAGGCGACCGAGGAGGGGGTCGAGGCGACGATCGGGCGCATCGGCGCGTTCGGCGGCGGCGCCCAGGATGGCATCGAGGCGAGCCGCAAGTGCCAGGGCGGCGTCGTCACCGGTCTCGATCGAGATCCGCGTGGCCTCGGCCCGGCCGGCGTCGAGCCCGTCGACCAACGCCGACCACGACTCGTCGTCACCGGCGGCGTGCTCGAGGGCGCGGGTCAACGCCTCGACCCGGCGCTCGCGCTCCTCCGCATCGTCGGGGAGCCGGGTGTGGGCCACGGCCAGGTCGACGTCGTCGGTCACCACCGCGGTGGCCGCGCCCACGAGCGTCGCGCTGGGCCCATCGGTGGTCAAGCCTGCGGTGGGCAGGCCGGCCAACGCCGAGACCGCTCCGTGCAGGAGCTCGAGCCCAGCCGGGGAGAGGGCGCCGTGGGCTTCGACCCGGCCCCGGTCGGAGCGGGCGGCGTCGAGCAGGGTGGCAAGGCCCCGCTGGCTGGCCCGGGAGCTGGTGGCGACGAGCTCCTCGAGGCGCCCGCGGATCGGGCGCTGCGGGTCCTCGCCGGTGAGGAGCCGGAGCGCCAGGCCCGGCACCCGTGCGGCCTCGAGCAGGATCGGGTCGTCGCCGGTGTCGCGTGAGCGACGGTCGACGAGGAAGGGGTGGCCGCCGTCGGTGCTCGACGGGTTCGAGATGGCGACGGCCACCGCGATGGCCTCCAGCGTGGCGTCGGGGAGCCGCAGCGAGGAGCTAGAGCGCAAGATGCGCACCGCGGTGCGGCCGTCGGCATCGTCGAGCAGGGCTCGGGTGGCCGCGGTGGGCCCCCCGTGTGCGGACCGGGCCGCGCCGAGCGCGAACAGGTCGCCCAGCCAGCGCAGGTCGGCGGTGGGGTGGCCGGGCGTGGCATCGGTGGCCAAGCGGTCAACCACGACCCCCAGCCGGTCGGGGTCCAGCTCTCGGAGCACGGCGCGAGCGAACGTCGGGTCGGCCGCGAGGGCGGCTGGGACCGATTCCCGCAGGCCCTCCAGGTCTGTGCGGCCGTCGAGCGCGGCCTCGGCCAGCCCGTCGGCCACGTCGGCCGCCAGGTCGTCGGCGACGGTGCCGAGGATCGTGGCGTTGGCCAGGCCGGGGAACCGGTCGACGACCACCCGGGCGAGCCGATCGTCGCCGACGCGCGCCAGGCCGCCGCCGGGGGAGCGGTCGGCGAGGAGGAACGCATCGCCCACGTCGCCCACGCGGGCGGCGAGGCCGCGAAGGTGGCCGACCGCCTCGTGGGCCGCGGCGAGGGGCGGATGGGTGAGCGGGACCTCCTGGCACGTGGCGTCGTAGGCCGCCGCCGCCTGCTCTGCCTCGCGCAGCGCCCGCACGGCGAGGGCGTGGTGGCGGACCACCTCGGCGCGGTAGCGGTGGAGCTCGTCGGGCCGGGCGCTGCTGGTGGAACCGCCGGCCGGGCTCACGACGTGCGCTCCGCCCCGAGGGCGGCTCGCGCCTCGGCCTGCTGGCGCGCCACGGTGGCCGCCGCGTTGCGGCCCGCCTGGGCCTCGGCCGCTCGCCCGATCGCGGCGCGGGCCTCCGCCGACGCCTCCTCGCAGCGTCGTGCGAGGCGCTGGATCTGCTCGATCAGGTCGGGGCGTTGGCCGGCCGCCCAGGTCGCCGTGCGGCCTCGCCAGTCGACTGCGGCGCGCTCGAACGCCTCGCCCTCGCCGAGGCGTAGGCGGTCGAGGCGCCACGAGAGATCGTCGAGGGCGGCGGCGAGGGCACGGGCGGCGGCGGGGTCGAAGCGCACCGCAGCCGCTCCGTCGACCGGTGGGGGGATGAGGGACATGGTGACCTCCGGGACGTGGAAAAGCAGGAAACACCATGAGGGCTCTCTCGTCAACGAAGGACCCGAATGGCGGGACCGACCAGTCGCCTGCGTAGAGTCGGCGCCCGTGCTGCCGCTCATCTGCCTCGACGTCGACGGAACGCTGGTCGGATCGGCGGGCGCGCCCAGCGAGGGCCTCTGGGCGGCCGCCCAGCGGGCTCGGGGTCGCGGCCAGCGCCTCACGTTGTGCACGGCCCGGCTGGCGGCCGGGCCCACCCGGGACTGGGCGGTGCGCCTCGACCCCGACGGCTGGCACATCTTCCACACCGGAGCCGCTCGCTGGAACCCCGGTTCGGGCGAGGTCCGCACGTCCCCCCTGGCCGACGAGGCGGTGGCCCACTGCGCCGCCGCCGCGGCGGCGAACGGGTGGGTCTTCGAGGCCTACAGCTGGGACGACTACGTGGTCGACAGCGACGCCCGCCTGGCCCGCGACCACGCCGGGTTGCTGGGCCTGCCCTTCGTGCGCCGGCCCCTGGGGACCCTGTCGGACCCGGTGGTGCGCGTGCAGTTCGTCGTGCGCGCCGCCGACGCCGCCGCGGCCCTGGCCTCCGCCCCGGAGGGCGCCGTCGCATCGGCGGCCACCTCGCCGATCATGCCGGGCGCCGTGTTCGTGTCGATCACCGTCGACGGGGTCTCCAAGGCGGCCGGTGTCGCCGCCGTGGCCGCCGACCTCGGCGTGGGCATCGAGCGGGTGATGATGGTGGGCGACGGCCACAACGACCTGCCCGCCATCGCGGCGGTGGGCTGGGGCGTGGCCATGGGCAACGCCGAGGCCGAGGTGATCGCCGCCTCCCGCTTCGTGGTGGGCTGCGTCGACGACGACGGTGCCGCCGACGCCATCGACCGGTCCGCGCTGCTCGGCTGAGCGGGCCGTCTCGGCGCCCCGGCGGGCCTCGGTAGCCTTCGGCCATGGCGCAACACGTCGTGATCATCGGTGGCGGCCCGGCGGGGAACCAGGCCGCCACCTCGGCCGCCCGATTCGGAGCCCAGGTCACCCTGATCGAACGTGACGTGGTGGGGGGCGCCGCCCACCTCTGGGACTGCATCCCGTCGAAGGCCATGATCGCCACCGGTGCGGCCATGTCCGAGATGCGCCGGGCGGCCGGCATGGGCCTGGTGCAGGTGCATGCCGAGCCCGACTTCGACGCGCTGCGGGCACGGATCGTCGGCATCGAGAAGCGGCTGGAGTCCTCGGTCACCGGGCTGCTCGAGAGCCAGGGCGTGCGCCTCATGGCGGGCACGGGTCGGCTCGTGGGACCTCACGACGTCGAGGTCACCGGCCCCGGGGGCGAGACCGAGGTGGTCCACGCCGACACGATCGTGCTGTCCACGGGGAGCCGCCCCCGCATCCCGGACTGGGCGCCGGTCGACGGCCAGCGCGTGCTCACCACCCGTCACGCCTACCCGCCCCCGACGCTCCCCGAGCACCTGGTGGTGGTGGGCTCTGGCGTCACCGGCGTGGAGTTCGTGCACATGTTCTCGGCGTTCGGGTCGCAGGTCTCGCTGATCGTGAGCCGCCAGCAGGTCCTGCCCCAGAAGGACCCCGAGGTGGCCGCCGTGCTCGAGGACACGTTCATCGAGCGGGGGGTGCGTCTGCTGAAGGGGGCGCGTGCGGAGGGGGTCGACGTGACCGACGACGGCGTGGCGGTGCGGTGCGACGACGGGCGCGTGGCCCGGGGCTCGCACGTGCTGCTCGCCATCGGCTCGATCCCCAACTCGGAGGGCCTCGGGCTCGAGGAGGTGGGGGTGGAGCTCGACGGCGGCTACGTGGTCGTGGACCACAACTGCAAGAGCAGCATCGGCCACATCTACGCAGCGGGGGACCTGTCGGGGAAGCTGCCGCTGTCGTCGGTGGCCACCATGCAGGGCCGCAAGATCGCCGAGCACGCGCTGGGGCTGCATGCGGGGCCACATCGCCACCTCGACTACGAGAAGGCGGCCTCGGCCATCTTCACCGACCCCGAGATCGCCGACGTCGGGCTGGTGGAGGCCGACGCCTTCGCCGTCGGCCGCAAGGTGCGGGTGACCAAGGTGCCGTTCTCGGCGTCGGCCAAGGCCCTGATCAACCACGATCCCCGGGGGTTCGTGAAGATCGTGTCGGACCCCGCAACGGGTGTGGTGCTCGGTGGGTCGATCGTGGGCCGCCACGCCGCCGAGCTCATCTCAGTCATCGCCCTGGCGGTCACGGCCGGGCTGCGGGTGGTCGACCTGGCCGAGAGCATCCTCGTGCACCCGGCGCTGGCCGAGGCCCTGAGCGAAGCAGCCGAGTAGGTCCCCAGCCCGTCGCCGCCCCGTCAGTCGGCGGTGATGACCACCACGATGTCGCCGGAGGCGACGGCCTGGCCCGCCTCCACCTTCACCTCGGCCACCGTGCCGGCCACGTCGGACGCCACGTTGTTCTCCATCTTCATGGCCTCGAGCACGCACACGACCTGGCCGGCGGCCACCACATCGCCCGGCGCCACCTCGACGCGGACGATGGTGCCCTGCATCGGGGCGGCGATGGCGCCCGTGCCGGCGGCTGCAGCGGCGCCGCCGCCCGCGCGGCGCGGCCGCGCCTTGGCCGTGGCGGTGCCGCTCGGGCTCGACGGCGTGAGCGACGACTCGGGCACCCACAGGGCCACGGAGAACCGCTTGCCGTTGACTTCGACGTCGACGTCGCGCCGGACCTTCGGCTCGGCCTCGGCGTCGTCGGACTCCGGGGCGGCGCCGGTCAGCCGGCCGCCCACGCCGGTCAGGTCGAGCACGTTCTCCACCCAGTTGGTGGAGTGCTCGCCGGCCACGAAGTCGGGGTGGTCGAGCATCACGAGCTGCGCCGGCAGGGTGGTGTCGATGCCGTCGATGACCATCTCGTGGATGGCCCGCTTGAGCCGGCCGATCGCGGTGGGGCGGTCCGAGCCCCACACGATCAGCTTGCCCACGAGGTTGTCGTAGAACTGGCTGACCTCGTCGCCGCTCTCGTAGCCGCCGTCCCAGCGGGTGCCGAACCCCTGCGGCGGGACCAGCCGGGCGATGCGGCCCGGGGAGGGCAGGAAGGCGCCGCCCGCCGGGTTCTCGGCGTTGACGCGCACCTCGACGGCCCAACCGCGCAGGTCGATGTCCTCCTGGGTGAACGACAGCGGCTGGCCGGAGGCGACCCGGATCTG
>CAZIVZ010000199.1:0-6290 GCA_964542495.1 uncultured Aquihabitans sp. | reverse complement strand
GGACGGCAAGGCCTCGGTGCTGCGGGCCCTGGCCGAGGGCGATGCCACCCGGATCGAGGACGCCTACATCGCCGACGTGCTGTCCGACGCAGACCGCGAGGCGTACGAGAAGGCCAGCCGGGCCGAGGGCGACGCCGCCACCGAGAAGCTCGACGACGAGGTCCCCCCGATCCTCACCGCCTTCTTCGCCGCCCCGTACGCGTTCGGACCCGAGCTGGTCACGTTCCTCGACCAGCGCGACGGCGCTCGGAGCATCGACGAGGCGCTCCAGGATCCGCCGACGGAGGAGGTGCTCTGGGACCCTCGGCTCTACGGCACCGCCGCCGCCGTGCCCGCCGATGTGGAGGTCTCGGCCCCTCGTGGCACCGAGGAGCTGGACTCGGGCGACTTCGGGCAGACGGCGTGGTACCTCCTCCTCGCGTCGCGCATCGACCCCAAGGCCGCGCTCACCGCCGCCGACGGCATCGCCGGCGACGCCTACGTGGTGTTCCGGGAGAAGGACCGGGTGTGCGTGCGGGCCGACGCCGCAGGCGACACCCCCGCGGACCTGGAGGAGCTCGACAACGCCCTCGAGCTGTGGGTGGCGCAGGGACCCGAGAAGAGCGCGTCGGTGGCCACCGAGGGCGACGAGGTGGTGTTCCGCTCGTGCGACCCGGGCGAGGAGGCCACGGACCTCGGCTCGGTCAGCACCGACCTGCTCGGCCTGCCGGTCACCCGCACCCAGATCTACAACAGCGTCGTGGGCCAGGGGGGTAGCTCGGAGCAGGCCGGCTGCTACGCCGACGGGATCATCGACGCCTTCACCTTCGACCAGCTCATGGGCGACCACGCCGGCACCGAGGCGGGCATGCGACTGATCGAGGCGGCCCGCGACCGCTGCCTGTGACCGCGCCGTCCGCTCAGCCCAGGGCGGCGATGATGGCGTGCTGGAGCAGCCCGGTGAAGTCGTAGATGGCCCACAGCGGGGCCTCCGGATCGTCCGGGTCGACCACCGGGTCGTAGTCCTCGTCGGTGATGTCGAGCTTGGTGCCCACCACCACGCGCAGCGCGTTGAGGGCCCGCAGCCAGGCCCACACCTGGTCCTCGTCGAGCACGGACCGGTCCATCGTGGACCGCACCGTGTCGATGGCCGCCCGTCGGGCCGTGCGCAGCTCGTCGCCGGCGAGCAGCTGGTAGGCGGCGTCGCGGTCGGGGTCGTGGAGGTAGGCGGGCGGGCTGAGGCGGCGCAGGTCCGGGTCGGACGGGTCGGCCTCGATCAGCTGGTCGAGCTCGCCGAGCAGCGCGCTGATCGTGCTGCGGTGCGCCGCCGGGAGCACGAGGTCGAAGCGACCGTCGGAGCGCGGCCGCACCACGGGAAGCTGTCGGGAGGAGAACCACGGCACGGCGAGATCGCTCAGTCGTCGTGCTGCATGGTGGCCCACAGCCCGTGTTCGTGGAGGCGGAACACGTCGAGCTCGGCCTGCTCGCGGCTGCCGTTGGACACCACCGCCCGACCGTTGGTGTGCACCTCCATGGTGAGGCGCATGGCCTTGGCCTTCGAGTAGCCGAACAGCTTCTGGAACACCACCGCGACGTAGTCGATGGTGTTGATCGGGTCGTTCCAGACCAGGACGACCCAGGGGGTGTCGAGGTCGACGACGGCATCAGCGTCGGGGGACGAGGTCTCCGTCGGGGAGATGGTCGGTGCCGATGCCACCCCACGAGTCTGCCGCGCGTGCGGCCCCTGCCTCCAGAGGCAGCTTCATCCGCAGCACCACCTGGAGCACCGCCAACCAGACCAGGCTGGCCCCGAGGACGTGGAGGGCCACCAGCAGCGCGGGCACGCCGGTGAAGTACTGGGCGTACCCCACCGCGGCCTGCAGGACGAGGACCGTGAGCAGCCCGGTGGCGGCGGCCCGCAGGCGCTCCGGTGCACCGTGGCGGCGCAGCTGCACCAGGACCCAGATCGTGGCGGCCAGGAACGCCATCATGGCCATCCCGTGGATGCGGGCGGCGTCGTGGACGGCGATGGGCAGGCGCCGCACCTCGCGGGCCGCGTCGACCTGGGCGGCCCGGGACGCGCCGCCCTCGGCCTCGTTGTGGCCGCTGTGGGGACCCGAGCCGGTGACGAGCGTGCCCGTGAGGATGACGACGGTGGCCAGCCCCACGAGGGCCCGGCCCCAGTTGGCCAGCGCCGGCGTGACCACGGGACGCACCTCGGCGTCGTCGGGGATCCCCGCCCGATGCGCGAGCACCATGGCGTCGAGCAGCAGGAGCATCGACAACACGAAGTGGCCCTGGACCACCCACGGGTTGAGGTCGGTGAGGGTGACGAAGGCGCCGAGCACCACCTGGGCCAGGACGCCGGCCACCAGCCCCCACGACAGCCAGACGAGGTCACGGCGCTTCGGGGCCCGGCGGTGCGAGCCCAGCACGGCGAGGGCGACGGCCACCGAGACCAGGCCGGTGATGAGCCGGTTGACGAACTCCACCATGGCGTGGAGGTCGCCGCGGTCGGCCACGAACTGCGTCTCGGTGCAGGTGGGCCAGTCGGTGCACCCGAGCCCCGAGCCGGTCAGGCGCACCCCCGCGCCGGTGACCACGATGAGGGTGAGGAACGCCAACGCCAGCACCGTGATGCGCCGGTAGGCAGATGGCGACAGCGGCTTTCGGAGGCGGGCGAACACCGCCCCCACGCTAGGACCGCGCCCCCTCCGCCGGCCAAGCCAGCGGGGCCTCGGCGGACCGCCCGGGCACCCGGGGCCGGACTCGTCCCCCGGCGGGGTGGCGTCTTAGGGTGGACCCGTGCTCCAGCAGGCTCAGTTGCCCGTGCGTGTCCGGATCGCCGGCTATGTCGCGCTGACCAAGCCGCGCATCATCGAGCTGCTGCTGATCACCACCGTCCCCACCATGGTGGTGGCCGAACGGGGCATGCCCTCGGGCTGGCTCATCCTCAACACCGTCGTGGGCGGCACCCTCGCCGCCGGCGGCGCCAACGCCATCAACATGTACGTCGACCGCGACATCGACCGGATCATGGAGCGCACGCGGGGCCGCCCGCTCGTGACCGGGGTGATGACCCCGCGCGCCGCGCTCACCTTCGCCATCGCCATCGAGGTGCTGGCCTTCGCCTACCTCTGGTACTGGGTCAACCTGCTGAGCGCAGCCCTCGGGGTGGCGGCGTGCCTCTTCTACGTCTTCATCTACACGCTGTGGCTCAAGCGCACCTCCACCCACAACATCGTGATCGGTGGCGCCGCCGGCGCCGCGCCGGTGCTGATCGGCTGGTCAGCGGTCACCAACTCGCTGGGCTGGGAGCCCGTCGTGTTGTTCGCGGTGATGTTCTTCTGGACGCCGCCGCACTTCTGGGCGCTGGCCATCAAGTACAAGGACGACTACGCCGCGGTCGACGTCCCCATGCTCCCGTCGGTGGCATCGCTGCGGGAGACCGCCAACCGGATCCTGCGCTACACGGTGGTCCTCGTCGCCCTCACGCTCGTCTTCGCACCCGTGGCCGACATGGGCCCGCTCTACCTCGTCGCAGCCGTGGTGCTGGGCGCGGTGTTCACCGCCATGGCGGTGAAGCTGCGGCGGAGCCCCACCACCGGTCAGGCCATGAAGGTGTTCACCTACTCCATCACCTACGTCACGTTGCTGTTCGGGGCCATGGCGCTCGACCAGCTGGTGCAGCGCTCGTGATGGCCTCCGTCGGGCCCATCATCGGGACAGATGTTCGCCAGGGTGCACGCTTTTTCGAGCCGGCGGGACGACTGTGTAGTGTCCCGAACCGTACGGAACCGTTTCCCCACGAGGCGTCGTCGTGCCCGCAGGCGGGCCCGACGGCGGTGAGGTCAGCACGCCCATGGCTGTAATCGAGACCCCTCCCGAGACCGTCGCCGCGGCCTCAGAACCGTCGACGGGAGCGCACCTGGCGCAGCCCACCGGATTGGCCGGTGTGCTCGGTTCGGGCGACCACAAGGTGATCGGCCGGCTCTACGTCGTCAGCGCCTTGATCTTCGGGCTGGTGATCCTCACCCTCGGTGGCCTGCTGAGCTTCGAGGCCACCGCTCCCACGTCGACCGACGTCTTCTCCTCGAGCACGGTGTTCCAGTTCTTCACCCTGTTCCGGTTGGGCTCGGTGTTCCTGGTCGCCCTGCCGCTGGTGGTGGGGGTGGCCATGGTGGTGGTGCCCCTCCAGGTGGGCGCTCGGGCCATCGCCTTTCCCCGCGCCGCCGCCGCCTCCTACTGGGGTTGGCTGATGGGCTCGGTCCTCCTGCTCGTGGCCTACGCCATCGATGGTGGGCCCGCCGGCGGCCGCAGCTCGGGCGTCAACCTGTTCCTGGCCTCGTTCGGCCTCGTCGTCGTGTCGATCGTGCTGGCGGCCATCGCGCTCGCCACCACCGTGCTGGCCCTGCGCCACACCGGCCTCTCGCTCTCGCGCACCCCGCTGTTCGCGTGGTCGGTGGCGGTCGCCTCGATCCTGTGGGTCCTCACCCTGCCGGTCCTCGGCGGGATCCTGGTGCTCCTCTACGTCGACCACCGCCACGGTGCGGCCTCGCTCGGCGGCAACGCCGACATCTACCCCCGCCTGCTGTGGGTCCTCCGGAACCCGCAGATCTACACCCTGGCCATCCCGGTGCTGGGATTCGCCGGTGACGCGCTGGCCACCACCGCCCGCGCCCGCCTCGCGCCCCGCGGGGTGGTCGTCGGCGCCATCGGCGCCTTCGGCGTGGCCAGCTTCGGTGCGTTCCTCGCCGGTGCCGACGCCGGCACCTACGACAGCGTGGTGGTCGTGGCCATGAGCCTGATCGCCGTGGTCCCGGTGCTGGCGCTGCTCGGGGTGGTCGGCGACGTGGTGCGGCGGGGCGGCTCGTTCCGGGTCACCGCCGGCGCCCTCTACGCCGTCGCCGCCCTGCTCGTCCTGCTCGTGGGGACGGTGGCGGCCGCCATCGGGTCGTTCCCCGCCGTCGAGGCCACCGGCACGATCTTCGACCTCGGGGTGTCCCACGCCGTCGTCCTCTCGTCGCTGATCGCCTCCCTGGGCGGCATCCACTGGTGGTCCACCAAGATCGGCCGCCAGCAAGCCAACGAGGCCATGGGCCGGGTGGCGCCGCTGGTCCTGCTCGTTGGCTCGCTCGCCGTGGTGCTCGCCGACGTCTTCTCGGGCCTGTTCGGCGAGGGCGCCGAGCTCAACGCCGACTGGACCGGTGGCGTGGAGGCCATGAACTGGGTGGCCGTCCTGGGCACCGGGGCCGTGGCCCTCGGCTTCCTCACGAGCCTGGGTGCCGTGCTGCCGGCCCTGAAGGCCGGCACCGACGTGCCTGCCGACCCTTGGGAGGGCCAGACGCTGGAGTGGTTGGCTCCCTCGCCGCCGCCGATCGGCAACTTCGATGCCGACCTGGCTCCGGTCACCTCCGCCGAGCCCCTCGCCGACCTGCGACAGGAGAAGTGATGGCCGCCGACGCCGCCCTCGCCCTGCCCCCCGCCCCCAAGGCGGTCCGCCCCCGCGTGCTGCTCGTGGGCACCTCGCTGGCTGCCGCGGCCAGCTTCATGGCCGTCGTCGGCCTGGTGGGCGTGTACCTCTCCGCCCGGGCCGCGGTGCTGGCCGAGGGCACCCCGTGGCTTCCCGACGGCGTGATCATCCCGCTCACGCCCGGCAACATGGCCATGGCCACCATGCTGCTCTCCGGGGTCACCATGTGGTGGGCGGTCGACGCCGTGGGCAAGAACGACCGGCAGATGGCCTACCTGGCCCTCGGCCTCACCATCTTCTTCGGCATCGCCGTGATCAACGCCACCACCTTCCTCTACTCGCAGATGCACCTGCCGGTGGCCACGTCGCAGGGCGTGATGATCTACACGATCACCGGCCTCCACCTGGCCATGATGGTGGCCGGGCTCACCTACGCCGGCGTGATGACGTTCCGCACCCTCGGCGGCGAGTACCACGGCCGAGACCGCGAGGGCCTCACCGCCGCCGCCCTGTACTGGTACGTCACCATCGCCGCCTACGCGGTGATCTGGCTCGCGATCTACGTCACGAAGTAAGGGCCGACATGTACAAGACCGGTTCCAAGTTCCTGTTCGCCCTCGCCGGGTTCGGCCTGCTCTCGGCCGTGCTGTGGGCCGGCGCCACCGGCCACCACGCCATCGGCATGGACTCGCTGATCGGGCCGCTCACCCTCGGGTACAAGGGCTACGTCGGCGACCACGCCGGCTACACCCTCCTGGTGGGCCTGTCCGTGGTGGCGCTGTTCCTCGGCATCTTCCTCTCCGCCCTGCGTGATGCCGACCCCGAGGCCGAGGCGCAG
>CAZIVZ010000198.1:0-6343 GCA_964542495.1 uncultured Aquihabitans sp. | reverse complement strand
TGCCGGTGAGCAGCACGCAGCCGACGTCGGAGCTCATGCGGGCGTGGTCGAGCACCCGGTACAGCTCGTCGACGGTGCCGGGCCGGAACGCGTTGCGGATCTCGGGCCGGTCGAACGCCACGCGCACCACCCCCACGCCGACGGCGCGGTGGTAGGTGACGTCGGTGAGGTCGGTGAAGCCCTCGACGGGCGTCCAGGCGGTGGGATCGAACAGCTCGGAGACCATGCCGTTTGGTCTAGCCGTTGGGCCGATCGGTCGGCGCGGCCGCTAGACGGTCCCCGTGATGCGACGGAACTCGGCGGACTCCGACAGCGCCACCACCACGAGCGCCCGCGAGCGTCCAGCATCGAGGACACCGACCCAGTGGGCTCGGCCGGCGGCGTCCGGCGACCGGCCGAAGACGTTGCGGTACATCTGGTCGACGAACGCCTCGTCGGTCAGCGTCCCGTACCGGCGCTGGAACTCGGCGGTGGCGGCGAAGCGCTGGGCGATGGTCCCCAGGGTCCGTCCACCCTGGTGGGCCTTGGCCCAGAACAGCAGGCTCGACCCCTCCGGGGAGCGTAGGAAGGCGGCGCGGTAGAGGCGGATGATCGACCCCTGGTCGGCCGGCCAGGTGCGGGCGGGCAGGGCGAGGACGGCCAGCGGCGGGTAGGTGACCCCTCCGCAGCTGGCGCGCACGATCATGTCCGCGGTGCCCTCGGCGGAAGGCAGGTCGTACGCCCAGTCGCGGTTGGCGTCCATGCGGGCCGGACCGGAGACGGTGCGCCCACCGGCGGTGATGCGGACCTGGGCGGTGGAGCCGGCGGGGCAGTCGGTGCCGAGCACCTTGGTGCGCGGCGGAGCGTCGAAGTCGATCGGTCCGGGCACCGGGCCGAGGTAGAGGCGAGGCAGGTCGACATCGAACCGTGCTCGCTGGAACGTCTCGCCACAGCGCGCCCAGTAGGCGCGGTCGTAGGGGCCGGCCTCGGTCCGGTACACCCATCGGCCAGGCTCGGGACTGGTCACCGACCCGGGCTCGAAGTACTGCAGGGGCGGGGTGGTGGACGGCGGCTGCTCCCCGGTCAGGTCGCGAGCGCTGAGGTCGGGGTCCTCGGCGCATCGGACGGTTACCTCGTACGAGGTGCCCCTCGGTCCGGTGGCCGGCGTGACGGTGAGCGCCGGGCTGGCCGCGGAGGCGTGCAGGGCGGTGCCGGCGAGCAAGACCGAGACCGCCGCGGCAGCGCTGACGCCCAGCCGTCGTCCGCTCCTGGCTCGAATCGACCGCTCGGCGCGGCGGGATCGGGTTCCCATGTCATCGTCCCTCCGTCGTCGGACCCCGACAGCCTCCCATCCGGCGTGGGGGCGCGCTCGGCGCGATGATCGCCGCAGACGACCGCCGCCACAGGGAGGAACGAGCTCGTGGACGTACAGGACCTGGTGACCATCCGGGAGATCGAGCAGCTCAAGTACCGCTACGTGCGGGCGCTGGACCTCAAGGACTGGGACCTGTTCGCCTCGCTGTTCACCCCGGACGCCACCGCCACCTACGGCGGCCGGCTCGACTTCAGCGGCCCCGACGAGATCGTGGCGTTCATGCAGGAGAACCTCGGTCCCACCATGATCACCGTGCACCAGGTGCACCACCCCGAGATCGAGGTCCACGGCCACACCGCCACCGGCACCTGGTCGCTCATGGACCGGGTGATCATGACCGAGTTCCGCTTCCTGCTCGACGGAGCCTCGTTCTACGCCGACGAGTACCGCAAGGACCCGGGCGAGGGGTGGCGCATCTCGCGCACCAGCTACGAGCGCGTCTACGAGCAGATGATCAGCTTCGACGACGTGCCCAGCTTCAACCTCACCGCCAACCGCTTCGCCGACGGCTGACGATCCCGCCGCTCAGGCCGCCGACCACAGGTGGTGCAGGGCGTAGGAGCGCCACGGCCGCCACGCCGCGGCCCGTGCGGCGGCGCCGCGAGGCTCGTCGGGACCGCCGCGCGCCGCCATGCCCCGCAGGACCCCGAGGTCGGTGGGGAGGAACACGTCGGGATCGCCCAGAGCTCGCATGGCCACGTAGGCCGCGGTCCATGGCCCGATCCCGCGCACGGCGAGCAGGCGTCGCTCCACGTCGTCGCGATCGGCGCCCGGGTCGAGCTCGAGGTGGCCATCGGCCACCAGGCCCACCGCGGCGAGCAGGGCTGCGGCGCGCGAACGGGGCATGGCGAGCTGGCCAGGGTCCACGGGCGCGAGGGCCTCGGCGCTCGGGAAGGCGTGGGTCAGCCCCGACGCTCCGGCGGACGCGAGAGCGTCGGGGATCGGTTCGCCCAGCGCCTTGGCGATGCGGGCGGCCACGGTGCGCGCGCCGGCCACCGACACCTGCTGGCCGACGATCGCTCGGACCAGCAGCTCGGTCCCGTCGACCGCGCCGGGACTGCGCCGGCCGGGCGTCGCGGCCACCAGCCGGGCGAGGAGCGGGTCGGACCCGAGCACCTCGTCGACGGCGTGCGGGTCGGCGTCGAGGTCGAGGACCCGGCGGCAGCGCTCGACGGCGGGGCCGAGGTCTCGGAGGTCGGTCAGGACGAGGCGGGCGCTCACGTGGTCGGCCGCGGGGGAGAGGGCCACCGTGGCCGGGCCGTGGGGGAGCGAGAGCACCCGGTGGTAGGCGCCGTCTGCGTCGACCGCCTCGACGCCCGGGATGGCTCGCGCCGCGAGGAAGCCGATGAGCTCCTGGCCGGCGAACGGGGCGCGCGTGGCCAGGCGGAGGCTGAGCGGTGTGGGCCCCGCGCCCGCCCCGGTGGCGACGCCGGACCGTCCCCGCCGGATCGACGTGCCGCGGTCGGCGCGCAGCGCGGTGGGGGTGGCGCCGAAGGTCTCCCGGACCGTGTCGTTGAACTGGCGGATGCTGGCGAACCCGGAGGCGAAGGCGATCTCGGTGAACGTGAGGGCGGTGGTCTCGATGAGGACCCGCGCCGTGTGGGCCCGCCGGGCTCGCGCCAGGGCGAGGGGCCCGGCGCCCAGCTCGGCCACCAGGATCCGGTGGAGGTGGCGTTCGCTCACCGCCAGACGCCGGGCCAGGCCGCCGACGCCCTCCCGGTCGACCAGCCCGTCGTTGACGAGGCGCATGGCCCGGCCGGCCAGGTCGGCGCGCTGGTTCCACTCGGGGGAGCCCGGCGCGGTGTCGGGCCGACACCGGCGGCAGGCCCGGAAGCCTTCGTGCTGCGCGGCCGCGGCGGTGGGGTAGAAGCGGACGTTCGCCCGCCGGGGGGTGGTGGCCGGGCAGCTGGGCCGGCAGAAGATGCCGGTGGAGGTCACGCCCACGAAGAACCAGCCGTCGAAGCGGGCGTCTCGGCTGCTGACGGCCCGGTAGCAGCGCTCCTCGTCCAGGGTCACGGGCCCATCCTGCCCCGGCCCGCTCGCCGCCACTGGCGGGAATCGGACAACACGGTCACGGCTGGAGCCGTGGGCCGAAACCATCCTCCAGCGGGGTGCCGCCGGGTCCTACCGTGGTTCGACATGATCGAGGACGAACCCAAGACCGGGCCGGCAGACGTCTCTCGCACGCTCACCGATGCCATGGAGCGCGCCGGGGTGCACCCGGCGTACGTCTACGCCGTGCGCACCTGCGGGTTCGTGTCCACCCAGGAGAACGCCCACACCCTCACCGCCGACCAGCACGCCCGCTGGGACGCAGCCCTCGACCGCTGGTTCCTGGACCACCCCGACGACCCGGAGTCCGGTCTCGGCTCCTGACTTGGGGAACGGGCGTTCGATGCGGTAGCCTGTTCACGTCGATCAGGGCGACCCGTCGCCCCGATCGGACAGCGATCTCGAGAGGGGGCGCCGCGAGGCGCACCCGAGGCCCAACGTGGGCCCGCCGGCGCGAGCCGGCAGGAGCGGGAGATGGCTGTCGACCTCGACCCTGGTCGAGGCCCCGCCCCTGCCACCGAGATCCGTGCCGTCGTGGCACGTAGGAGCCCACGCACCATGTCCACCACCTTCGCCTCCCTCGGCGTCCCCGATGCGATCGCGCGCACCCTCGCCGACCGCGGGATCGACGAGCCGTTCCCCATCCAGGCCGCCACCATCCCCGACGCCCTCGCCGGCCGGGACCTCTGCGGCAAGGCCCCCACGGGCTCGGGCAAGACCATCGCCTTCGGCATCCCGATGGTCAGCCGGGTCACCCGCTCCTCGCCCAAGCGCCCCAAGGGCCTCGTGCTCGCCCCCACCCGTGAGCTGGCCCTGCAGGTGGCCGACGAGCTCAGCCTGCTCGACCACAAGATGCGGGTCCTCGCGGTCTACGGCGGTGCCGGGATCGAGCCCCAGATCAAGAAGCTGCGCGCCGGCGTCGACATCGTGGTGGCCTGCCCCGGGCGCCTGCTCGACGTCATCGACCGGGGTGCATGCGACCTGCGGGACGTGAGCTTCGCCGTGGTCGACGAGGCCGACCGCATGGCCGACATGGGCTTCCTGCCCGACGTGCGGCGCATCCTCGACCAGACCAACGCCAAGCGCCAGACGCTGCTGTTCTCGGCCACGCTCGACGGAGCCATCGACGCCCTGGTGCGCGACTACCAGACCCACCCCGTGGTCCACGAGATGCCCGACGACGAGACGGGCGACGTGGTCCACCACTTCTGGGTCAGCGAGCGGCCCGGTCGCGCCCAGCTCGCCGCCGAGATCATCGAGCGCACGGGACCCACCGTCGTGTTCTCACGCACGCGCCACGGCGCCGACCGCATCGCCAAGCAGCTCGGCCAGGCCGGGGTCAGCGCCGCCGCCATCCACGGCGCGCGCAGCCAGGCCCAGCGCGAGCGGGCCCTCGGCGCGTTCCACCGCGGCGAGGTCAAGGCCCTCGTGGCCACCGACGTGGCGGCCCGGGGCATCCACGTCGAGGGCGTCTTGTGCGTGATCCACTTCGACATCCCGGCGGACCCCAAGGACTACGTGCACCGCTCCGGCCGCACCGGTAGGGCGGGGAACCTGGGCACCGTCGTGGCCCTGGTGCCGGCCGCGCAGAAGCGAGATGCGGCCAAGCTCCGCAAGGACGCGGGCATCGAGGGCCAACTCGTGGAGCCGGACGTGTCGTTGCTCCCCGAGGGGCACGCGTCGTTCCGCGACGCCGGCCGCTCGGGCCGGGCCGCGCCCGGCGCCACCTCGGCCAAGGGGCCCAAGCACCCCAAGCCCACGCGGGGCGCCAAGCCCACCCGCGCCGACGATCGCTTCCGCACCGAGCGACCGGAGCGACCGGAGCGACCGGAGCGAGCGTCGCGTCCCGAGCGGCCGAAGCGACCGGGGCGCACCGAGCGCGAGGTCGCCGACCTCACGTCTCCGTGGTCGTCGAAGGCCTCGGCGATCGACGCGGCGGAGCGCGGTCCCAACCGGGCGGAGCGCCGCCGCGAGGCGTTCGACGAGACCGAGCGCCAGGCCCGTGCGGCGGCCAAGGCCGCTCGGGCGAGCGAGCCGGCACGGGCGACGGTGCCGAGCACCGATCCGCTGGAGCGGTCGCTGGCCACGTCGCCCAAGGTGCGCCCCAGCGGCGCGTCGCGCCGCAAGGCCAAGCGAGAGGCCCTCGAGGCCGCCGGCCAGCCCGCTCCGAGCGCCAAGAAGCGCCGCAGCGGCAAGCCGCGTCCTCCTGCGGCCAAGCGCCGGGGCTGACCCGCACGGCCCGGTCCGGGCCGCGCAGAACATCGGTTGTCTGACTTACATCGGGGATCCGATGTAAGTTGGCCGTCCATGGGGCGCACGCAGGAGGAGCGACGGGCCGAGACGCGCGCCCAGCTGCTGGGCGCCGCCGCCGACCTGTTCGCCCGCAAGGGCTTCCACGCCACCTCGGCCGAGGCCGTGGCCACCGCCGCCGACCGCACCACCGGTGCCCTCTACGACCACTTCGGTGGCAAGGAGGGACTGCTGGTCGCCCTGCTCGAGCTGTGGATCGAGCAGACCGTGGTCGACCTCACCGCCAGCATCGAGGGCGAGGCCGACCTCGACGGTCGCCTGGGCGAGCTGTGGGGCGGCATCGTGCGGCGTGACACCGCCGGTGGTGACGCCTGGCTGCTGCTCGAGCTCGAGCTCTGGCTGCACGCGGCGCGCGACCCGCTCCTCGGTGACGTTGGCGCCCAGCGCTTCGCCGTCATGCGAGCCGGGCTGGCGGGCGGGCTGGCCCGCTGGTCCGAGGAGCTCGGCTTCGCCCTGCCGGCCCCCGCCGACGAGCTGGCCACCCAGGTGATCGGGCTCCTGCTCGGCCTCGCGTTCCAGCACCGGCTCGAGCCGTCCGTCGTCCCGCAGGACGCGGTGGTCGCCGGCCTCCGCCGACTGCTCTGCCTCACGCCCGTGGCGCTCTCACTGCTGGCGGTGAGCGCCTGC
>CAZIVZ010000197.1:0-6359 GCA_964542495.1 uncultured Aquihabitans sp. | reverse complement strand
GCGGGCCTCGCGGTCCCCATCGGCGCCGCTCGGGCCGCCCACCACCACGAGCTCGGCGTCGGGTTGGTCGCCGGCCACCAGCTCGGCCAGGGCGCCGACGGCCACGGTGAGCCCCTTCAACGGCTGGATGCGCCCCACGAACAACAGCACGGGGGCCGTCGGGCCGAGACCGAGGGCCCGTCGGGCACCCGCCTTGTGCCCGGGCGAGAAGAAGGCGTGCTCGACGCCGGGGGGCACGATCTCGATGCGGGCCGGGTCGGCGCCGTAGAGCCGCTGGAGCTGCGAGCGCTCCTCGACCGAGTTGGCGAGCAGCACGTCGGAGCACCCGATCACCTCGGCCTCGGCGTCGACACGCCGGTCCGGCTCGGGGTCGCCCGTCTCGGCCTTGACGCGCGCAAGCGTGTGGAACGTTGACACGAGGGGCAGGTCCAGGCGGTGCTTCACCCGGTGACCCACCACGCCCGACAGCCAGTAGTTGGCG
This sequence comes from uncultured Aquihabitans sp., assembly GCA_964542495.1. Lineage (GTDB taxonomy): Bacteria > Actinomycetota > Acidimicrobiia > Acidimicrobiales > Iamiaceae > Aquihabitans. The sequence goes on along the minus strand of CAZIVZ010000197.1, from coordinate 5,878 downwards.
TGCACCACGTCGACGGGGCGGGTCCTCAGCTCGCCGACCAGGGCCTCGGTGAAGGCGTCGACGGTCTCGGGAAGGTGCTCCTTGGGCAGATCGACCGGGCCGGCGTCCACGTGGACCACCCGGAACCCCGGCTCCACCGCCACCTCGCGCGGCAGGTGGTGGGCCCACCGGCGCACGTAGACGGTGACGCCCACCCCCGCCTGGGCCAACGACGACGCCAGCTCACGCACGTACACGTTCATGCCGCCGCTGTCGCCGGTGCCCGGCTGGGCGAGTGGCGACGAGTGCAGGGAGAGGACGGCGAGCTCGGCCACGTGTCTACGAACGCCCGGCGAGCGCTCCGGATTCCGCCTCGGACGAGCCGCCCGCTCCGGCGCCTGACTCGGCGACGACGTGGCGGGGCTCGGCCGGCTCGGGCGGGCCGAAGCCCGCCGCCCGCCGCTCGGCGCGAAACGACTCGTAGATCTGCACGAGCGTCTTCTTCTGCTCCTCGTTGAGCCAGGGATCTCGGCGGATCTCGGCCACGAGGTCGGTCTCCCCGTCGTGAGCCTCCAGGATGCCGGCCCGCACGTACAGGGTCTCGGAGCTGATCTCGAGCGCCCGGGCGATCTGCTGGAGGATCTCGGCCGACGGCTTGCGGAGCCCGCGCTCGATCTGGCTGAGGTACGGGTTGGAGATCCCCGCCATCTCCGACAGCTTGCGCAGCGACAGGTGCCCGATGCGACGTTGCTCGCGGATGAACTCCCCGAGGTCGTGCCAGCGGGTCTCGAGCTCGGCCATGCGAAAAGGGTAGGTCGTGACGGTCGCGTCCCCACAAACCGCCGCGAGCGCGACGGAGCCTCCCGCGAGCAGCGGCGACGGCGCGCCGTGACCGGTTCGCTACTCGGAGCGGTTGGCGAGCAGGTCGTCGACGCGCGCTGAGCCGTCGCGGTAGCGCGCGGTGAGCTCGGACTCCACGGCGTCGATGCGGTCGAAGACGGCGCGGCGCAGCGCCGACACCTCGGCCTCGAGCTCGGCCAGATGCCGCGCGGCGGCCTCGAGGTCCGCATCGTCGACCGAGTGGGGCGCGTCGAACGCGACCGACCCGGCGATGGCGGCCAGCCGATCGGCGAGGCGCCCCGTGGGCTCCTCGGTCTCGATGGTGGTGGGCAGCCGGCCCGAGCCCGGGCCGCGGACGCGGTCCGAGAGGATCTCCGGCAGCCGCTCCACCAGCCCGTGGACGTCGTCGGGATCTCCTCCGCTGCGGCGACGCTCCACCTCGCCGGCCACGATGTCGTGGCGACCCTGCACCAACCGGCGAAGGTAGGAGAGCTGGGTCTCGGTGGCCTGACACTCGGCGCGCAGCGAGCGCAGGTCGTCGACCGACCGCTCCGAGAGCCCTTGGAGGTACCCGGCAGCGAGGATCTCGTCGAGCTCGTGGTCCATGCCTGCCTCCGCTGGCGCCGTCGTCGGGGTGGTCGCCGGCCACTCTAGATCAGGGGGGCCCGATTCCACGGAGCGTGGTCGCCCGGTGACCGGGCGGCCCCGCCTGGGGCGCCGCTCAGCCGACGGCGCGTTGCAGGTAGAGCCCGATCAGCCCGGCCCAGGCGGGGGCCACGATGAGCGCGGAGTCGAGCCTGCGCAGCGCTGGTGCACGAGCCGCCGCCCGAGGCAGCATGGCCGACGCCAGGACCTGGCCGGCGGGGCAGGCCACCGCGGCCAGAGCCGCGAAGGTCCAGATGTCGGCGCCACGGAACGGGGGCACCTCGGTGACGGCGAACACCGCGGTGACGGCGCCGATGAAGAGCGCGCCGGCCAGGGGGCCCTCCACACCGTTGCTGGCGCCGGAGCCCACGACGTAGTCGCTGGCGTCGAAGACCATCAGGTACACGAGCAGGATGATCACGGCGCCGATCTCGTAGTCGGCGAGGAGCACGAGCGCGGCCGCCGCGCCGCCGCAGGCACCCGCCGCGAACACCGTGTGCCCGGCTGCGGCGAACAGCGGCATGTCACGCCCGCCGCCCTGCACCGCCACCGCTCCGAGGGCCACGACCACGGTGCCGAGCAGGCCCGCGCCGAGCGGGCGGACCCCGAGCGTGGCCAGCACCGGCAGCGACGACGCGCCGAGGGCGGCCACCCATCGATCAGCACCCACCCGGACCTCGTGCCAGGCGTCGACCACCTGCATCGCGGCGACTCCGGCCACCACCGCGTAGAGCATGGCCAAGCCGTAGGGGCGCAGCGGGGCCACCGCCAGCGAGACCGCGACCGAGACCGCCCACAGGACCCCGAGGCGCACTCGCGGTCCCTGGGTTTCGTAGACCACGCCGTAGCGCTTGCGGAAGGCCGTGCGCGGTGACGGCGACGGCGGGAGGAGCTCCGCCGCCGTGGGCGTCGCAGCGGCGGCCTCGAGGTCAGGCGGAGGCGCCGCGGCAGCGCCGGCCACCTCGGGCACGGCACCCGTGGGGACCTCTCGGAAGGTGACGCCGCTCACCACCGGTTCCGGGCGGGGCCGGGGTCGGCGCTCGACCCGCTCGGGGCGGGGGCCGGGTGCCTCGGGCAGCGGCCGCTCGGTGCGAACCGATGGCGCCGCGCTCGCGCCCGGGGAGGCCGGTCGGGACGGCTGGTCCGACGGGGCGCGGCCGGGGCGCGAGGCAGCCGGCGCCGGCGGGCGAGGCGGGCGAGGCGGACGCCGGGGGCCTGCCGGGCGATCCGGTGCGGGGTCCGCAGGCTCGGGGCTCATCGACCGGATCCGCCCGACACCGGCGGCAGCACGCCCACCTCGCTGCCCTCACCGATCGGGGTGGCGTCGTCGGCCGGCTCGCCATCGACCCAGACCGCGCAGGTGGGCAGGACCGCCGCGAACTCGTCGCCGTAGCGGGCGACGGCGACGCGCAGGACGTCGGCCACCGTGTCGCCCGGCAGGACGTCTCGGGCGGTACCGGCAGCGGTACGGGCGGCGGCGAAGAGCCGGAGGACGGCCATGAGGCAGGCGATGCTACCGGGGCGGGCCCGGGCGCCCCAGCCCGGGCGCCCGATACGGTGGCGCACCCATGACCCGCATCCTGCTCGTCCGCCACGGGGAATCGGAGTGGAACGCGGATGGCCGCTGGCAGGGCCAGGCCGATCCGCCCCTCACCGAGCGGGGGCGCCAGCAGGCCGTGCACGCGGCATCGAGCCTCGGTGCGGTCGACGTCATCGTCACCTCCGACCTCGAGCGCGCCAGCGAGACCGGCGCCATCCTCGCCCGGATGCTGGGCGTGGGGCACGTGGCCACCGAGCCCCGGCTGCGCGAGCGTGACGCGGGCTCCCTGTCGGGGCTCACCCGCGTGGAGATCCACGAGCAGTTCCCCGGGCTGCTCCCCGACGACCCCGCCGGCTTCGTGCCCGGGCCCGACGGCCACCCCCGCTGGCCCCACGACTGGGAGCACGACGACCACCTCTGGGATCGCGTGGAGATCGCCCTGCTGGCCATCGGCCGGCTCGTGCCCGACGGCGACGTGGTCGCCGTGACCCACGGCGGCGTGATGTACACCGTCGAGCGGCGCCTCGGCGGCCCAGATCGCGGCCGGCTGTCGAACCTGGAGGCCTGCTGGCTCTCGGTGGAGGACGACCGGCTCCTCCTCGGCGACCGGCTGCTCCTCGTCGACCTGGCCGAGACCCGCGCCATCGAGGCCGACCGGATCTGAGTCGGGGTGGAGGTCACCGTCATCCGCAGCGCCAAGCGGCGCAAGACCGCCCAGGCCCGGATGGTCGACGGGCGCCTCGAGGTGCGCATCCCCGCCCGGTCGAGCCGCGCCGAGGAGCATCGCCTGGTCGAGCAGTTCCGGCGGCGGTTCGAGCGGTCGACCGCCCGCAAGCAGGTGGACCTCACCACTCGTGCCCGTCGGCTGTCGCGCGCCCACGACCTCCCGGTCGCCACCGAGATCCGCTGGGTCTCGAACCAGGCGCACCGGTGGGGGTCGTGCACCCCGTCGACCGGGGTGATCCGCCTGTCGGATCGGATGGCCGACTTCCCCACCTGGGTGATCGACCACGTGATCGTGCACGAGCTCGCCCACCTCGTGGAGCCGCGCCACGACGCCCGGTTCCATGCGCTGGTGGCTCGGTACCCGCTGGCCGAGCGGGCCGAGGGCTACCTCCTGGCCAAGGCCGGTGGCACCGATGCCACCGAGGACCGGCTCGGCGACGACGTCGACGAGTTCCCCGCCCCCGCCCCTCCAGCACCACCCGCCCCGAGGCGCGTGTAGTGGAGCCGGCCTACGCGGCTCAGCTGCACAGACCTGGTGCGCAGCTCCCGGAGCAGGGGGGGGAGCGCCCCGCTACACAGACCTGGTCCGCAGCTCCCGGAGCAGCGGCGACCGCTCCGGATCGCCGGCGTCGAGGGCCAGCAGGGCGTCGTCGACCGCGGCCAGCTCCTCGTCGATGCGATCGAGGGCGGCCTCCGGCGGGCTCGGTGCCAGGTCCGGGGCGACGGCAGGCGCCGGGCACGGCGCGTCGGGCGCCGTCGGGGCGACCGGGGCCGGCGCGTCGTCGAGCGCCCACGCCGGGACCTCGGGCTCGGGCCCACCGGTGTCCCAGGGGTCGAGCGGATCGGACGGGTCGGGGCCAGCGACGTCGGCGCCGGCGAGCTCGGTGCCCTCCGGCAGGAAGGCGGCCAGGTCGACGGTGACCTCGTGGTGGCCGGGACCCGTCTGGTCCGGCGGGATCGGGGGAACAGACGGCGTGACGTCGGACGGCTCGGACACGGCCGTTGACCCTATCGACCCCGAGCAGGCACCGGTCGCCGTAGCGTCCGGTGCACCGCCCCACCCAGGAGGCCCTGTGCCCGACCAACGCCACCAACGGCCCGACGGCACCTCCGACGCCACGGTGGAGGCGGTCGGCAGGGTCTCCGAGGCCCTCGAGTGGGTGGAGCGCGCTCGCGGCCGCCTGTACGACTTCCACCAGATGATGGGCCGGGCGGACCTGCTCCTCGGCGAGGCCGCCGACGCGCTCGAGGCGGCCGGCCACGTCGACCACGCGGCGGGGCTGCGCGACCAGATGGTGGGCCGCAACGTCCTCGACGGGCGGTGGACCTTCCAGATCGTGGAGGAGTTCGACGACCTGTACTGGAGCGCCGCTCGCCGGGCCGAGCAGCAGGTGCGCGACGCCCTCGTGGAGGGACGGCGGCACGTCTTCGAGTCGGAGATGAAGGACCGTCGTCGCACCCGGGGTCGCCCGCACCACGAGCGCCGACCGCCCGACGCCCACGATCCCGAGGTGACCACCCTCGACGACGGCGGCGCACCGGGCTGACGACACCACCAGCGGTGCGCTAGGCAAGCGCCCGGTCGGCCGCTCGGGCCGATCGGAGGAGGACCCATGGCGCTCGTGCTCGTCGACCAGCCGGAGGCTCACGTCAGCGTGGTCACGCTGAACCGGCCCGAGGTGCTCAACGCGATGTCGATCGAGCTCGTGATCGAGCTGGCCGACGTGCTGGAGGCGGTGGCGGCCGACAACACGTGTCGCGTCGTGGTGCTCACCGGGGCGGGCCGGGCGTTCTGCTCGGGCCTGGACCTGAAGGACCACGGGATCCTGCCCGGGATCGACGGGCTACCGATGGGCCGCATCGCCCAGCGATCCATGCACGCGTACTCGCGCATCGTGCCGATCCTGCGCCGCATGCCCCAGCCCGTGGTGGCGGCCGTGAACGGGCCCGCCTACGGCGGCGGCATGTGCCTGGCGCTCGGCGCCGACCTCCGCTTCGCCGCCACGGGAGCCGAGCTCAACGCCACCGGCATCGTGAACGGGCTGACCAGCACGGAGATGGGCGCGTCGTGGCTGCTCCCCCGCCTGGTGGGTGCGGCCCACAGCAGCGACCTCCTCCTCACCGGCCGGGTGGTCGACGCCGACGAGG
>CAZIVZ010000196.1:0-6387 GCA_964542495.1 uncultured Aquihabitans sp. | reverse complement strand
CCCCCTCGGCCACCAGCCGGCGCAGGAGGGCCATCTCGTCGAGCCCAGGGGGGCAGGGGTAGGGCGGCAGGGCGGGGGCCACCAGGCGCAGGTCGAACGCGCACGACCGGCCCAGCTCGGCGGCGGCGGCCACCACCCCCGGGTAGCGGGCGAAGCGGCGGGCCTGCTCGTCGCCCGAGCGCAGGTGCGCGCCTCCTGCGGCGGGGAGCCAGCCGTCGATCTCGGCCAGGCTGCGGCGGGCCCGCACCGCGGCCAGGGCGGCGGCCAGGCGGCGCCGGGCCGGCACCGCGTAGTGCACGTTGTTGGTGGCCACCAGTCCCACGCCGCGTCGCACGGCGAGCTCGGCCAGGGCGTCGTTGCGGACGCCGTCGAGCGGGTCGCCGTGGTCCCACAGCTCGACGTGCACGTGGGCGGCGCCGAACGCCTCCACCAGGCGGTCGAGCGCCCGGGCGGCGGCCGCCGGGCCCTCGCGCTGGAGGGCGGCGGCCAGCGGACCCTTGCGGCACCCGGTGAGCACCGCCCACCGCTCCCCCGCCAGCCCGGCCAGGTCCTCGAGCGCCAGGCGCGGCGCCCCCTTCTGGCCGGCCAGCTGGGCCGTGCTGGCCGCCCGGGCCAGGCGGGCGTAGCCCTCGGGGTCGCGGGCCAGCAGCACCAGGTGCTCGCCCGGGGGGTCGGGCTCGCCCATCGGCGGGACCACCGGGCCGTCGAGGGTGAGCTCGGTGCCGAACACGGTGGGCAGCCCCACCTGCCGAGCCGCCTCGGCGAAGCGCACCACGCCGTAGAACCCGTCGTGGTCGGTGACGGCCAGGGCCTCGAGCCCCAGGCGGGTGGCCTCCTCGGCCAGCTCCTCGGGGTGCGACGCGCCGTCGAGGAAGCTGAAGTTCGAGTGGCAGTGGAGCTCGGCGTAGGGCGTGGCCCCCGGTGCAGCCCGCCAGGCCAGGTCGGCCGGGGGCCGGTAGGGGTCTCGCTTGCGGGACCAGGCCGGGGAGTCGCCGCCGTTGGCCCAGTCGGGGACCGCGGCCGGCGGCACCTCGACCCGCCCGCCCAGGCGGCGCTCGAGCTCCGACCACGGCATGGAAGGGTTGTTGAAGCCCACCCGGCCACCTTGGCATCGAACGGGTGTTCGATCAACTCGGAGGCCGAAGGTCCCAACCCCTAGGGTCGAAGGTCCCGACCTCTCCCGGAACCGGAACCGACGGGGTTTGATGGACGACATCAGCTGCATGGACCCGCGCTCCGCTCCTCGCCGGCACCACCGGCCCACCCTCGTGGTGGTGGCCGCGCTGCTGGCGGTGGTCCTCGCCACCCTCGTGGCGTGCAGCGGGTCCGACGAGAAGACCGGCAAGGCGCTGCCCGAGCCTCCGCTCACCGACCTGCGCACCGAGAAGCCCGCCGAGTGGGGGGCCGACGGCAAGCCCCTCGTCATCAACTTCTGGGCCAGCTGGTGCACCCCGTGCAAGACCGAGATGCCGGCGTTCGAGGAGGTGGCCCAGGAGCTGAACGGCAAGGTGGTCATCGTGGGCGTCACCGACACCTTGGACCTCGACGGCTCCCGCGAGGCCGCCGACAAGGCCGGGGTCACGTACCCGCTGCTCGTGGACGACGAGCAGCACCTCCAGGTCGACCTCGGCATCGCCGGCCTGCCGGCCACCGTCTTCGTCGACGAGGACGGCATGATCGTGGGCCGTCACCTCGGGGCCCTGACCCGGGACGAGCTCACCAAGGAGATCGAGGATCGCTATGGCATCAAAGCATGACCTCGGGCGCCGGCTGCTGGCGCTGCTCGCCGTCGCCGTGCTCGCCGCCGCCGGCTGCGGGAGCGACGGGGACACGGGCTCCAAGGGTGCGTCCGACGGCGGGTCGGGCGAGCTCGAGGGGTTGGTGCGGACCCCGCCCCTCCAGGTCGGCACCACCACGATGCCCCAGGTGGCCGAGGACGGCACCGAGACCCCGTTCACGTTCAAGGCGCCCGCCGGCGGCCTGCTGTTCGTGGCCTTCGGCTACACGAACTGCCCCGACGTGTGCCCCACCACCCTCTCCGACATCCGCAAGGCCAAGGAGCAGCTCGGCGACCGGTCCAGCGACGTCGAGGTGGCCTTCGGCACCGTCGACCCCGAGCGCGACACCCCTGAGGTCATGAACGCCTACCTGGGTTCGTTCGTGAAGAGCGGCGGGCACCCGCTGCGCACCACCGATGCCGCCGAGCTCAAAGCGGTGCAGGAGGCGTTCCAGATCAGCTCCAAGGTGGAGAAGAAGGCCGACGACACCGTCGAGGTGGCTCACACCGCCCGCAGCTTCGTGGTCGACGACCAGGGCGAGGTGGTGGTCGAGTGGACCTTCGGCACCAGCTCCGACGCCATGGCCGCCGACCTCGAGCTCCTGCTCGACCAACAGACCTGACCAACCGTGGGGCGATCGCCCCACCAACCCCAAGAAGGACCCGACATGCGCACCGTCACCCGTACCGCCGCCGCCGGACTCGTCGTGGCCGCGCTGGCCCTTGCCGGCTGTGGCTCCGACAGCGAGGGCGACAAGGCGTCCGACGCGACCACCACCACCGAGGTCACCACCACCACCGAGGCAGCGGCCGAGCTCCTGCTCGAGGACGTGTGGGCCCGCCAGAGCCCCATGGGCACCACCATGGGCGCCATCTACCTCAACATCACCAGCCCCGAAGACGACCAGCTCGTGGCGGCTTCGGTGCCCACCGAGGTGGCGGGCGACACCCAGATCCACGAGACCGTCCCCGCCGAGGAGGGCGACATGTCCACCACCACCATGGCTGGGAGCGACATGTCCACCACCACGATGGCGGAGGGCGATATGACCACCACCACCATGGCCGGGGGCGACAGCGGCTCCATGACCATGCGTGAGGTCGACGCCATCGAGCTCCCCGCAGGTGAGATGGTGGAGCTGGCACCGGGTGGGTACCACATCATGTTGATCGACCTGGTGGCACCGCTGGAGGTGGGCGACGAGATCGAGCTCACCCTCACCTTCGAGAAGGCCGGGGACCGCACGGTCACCGCCGAGGTCCGGGAGGGCTGACACCATGACCACCACCGAGATCACGTCCGAGGTTCCGCCGGAGCCCGAGTCTGAGCCCGAACCCGCCCGCACCGCCGGGTGGGGGCTGGGGGTCGTCTTGATCGCGATCTCGGTGGTGGCCCTCGTGGTCGCCGGCGTACTGGTGGTGCGCCTCGTCAGCCCCGAAGAGGCCTCGGGGCGCACCGTCACCTTCGTGGTGCCGGCTGGCACCGCAGCCAAAGCGGCCAAGGGCGAGTCGATCCAGATCATGCCGTCGGTCGTGCGTCTCGACGTGGGCGACTCGCTCGTGATCCGCAACGACGACGTCCAGACCGCCGCCGTCGGCCCCTACACCGTGAAGGCCGGGGCCACCCTGACCCAGAAGTTCAAGCGCCCCCAGTACCTGGTGGGCGAGTGCTCCATCTCCGGGTCGGGCGAGATCAAGATCATCGTCACGTAGGCCGTCTGGCCCCCTCCGCCCGGTGTGCGATCATCGCCCCGTGGGAGGGAGCCGGTTCGGCCGGTGGAGCGTGTCGGCCGACGGGACGCCGGCGTTCCACGTCTCCGACGAGGGCGCTCGAAGCGGGGGGTGGCACCTCGTCGGGGCGCCGGGCCTGCTGGCCACCGTCGACGCCCGGGGACTCACGTCGCTGTGGGCGACCTCGCGGGGCATGGTCCGCCTCGTCGACCGCGGCGGCCGCTGGAGCATCGACGGGATCGCACCGACCATCACCTCGACGTGCTTCGAGCCCGACGGCGTCACCTGGACCGCGTCCGTCACGGGCGCGGGCCCGGTCCGGCGACGGCTCCGGGCCGACGCCGATCACGCCCGGCTGCACCTCGAGATCGAGAACATGGGCACGACACCGGTGGACGTGGAGGAGCGGTGGGAGGTCCACCCCCGGCCGCTCGTCATCGGCTCGCTCATGAGCCGGCCGATCCCACCACCCTCGACGTTCGGTCCGCTGCGGCGGGCCAGGTGGCGGGCCGTCTTCGCGGTCTCGGGGACGGTGCGGGCCCTGACCGACTGCGGACGCAGCGCGATCGCAGCCACCATGCGCCCCACCGTCGGGGCCGACGGCGCGTCGCTGCGGGTCACCGCTCGCCGGGCGTCGGCCCCCGGCGACATCCGGCCCCGCTGGGTCGACCGCCGATGGGGGGAGCTCGCGATGCGACGCGTCGATCCCGGGCCCCACGACACGTGGTCGACGACGGGCGTCCGGCTCCGCCTCGCCCCCGGCGCGTCGGCGACGCTCGTGCTCGAGTTGGACGTGAGCGGCGCACCCGCGGTCCCGCCCTCACCCCCCACGGCGGATCGCCTCGACGCGGCGGCGGGCGCTCCCGGCTCGGAGATCCTCGAGATCGCTCCACCCGAGCTGGCCGCTGAGGCAAGGTGGCACCTCGCACAGCTCCGAGGCCTGCGGGTCCCCGATGCCGCCTTCGGGCGCACCTTCACCATGCAGGGCTCCGCCTACGCCTTCGTCCACGGCGTCCACGGGGCGCCGCGTGACGTCGCCATCGTCGCCGTCGCCCTGGCGCCGTTCGACCCGGAGATGGCCCGCGAGCTCGTCTGCTTCCTCGCCCGCACCTGTCGCCCCTCTGGCGCCATGCACTACCTCCACACCGGGTCGGGACGCACGACGTCGGCCGCAGTGCACGCCGCCCCGACGGACCTGCCCCTGTGGCTGCTGTGGGCGGTGGCCGAGGTGGTGGCCGCCACCGGCGACGACGGCCTCCTCGACGAGGTCCACCCGTTCGCGCCCGGTGACCCGGCACCGGCGACCACCGTGGGCGAGCGGCTCGTCGCCGCGGCACGGTGGATGCGCACCGCAGTCGGCACCGGCGCCCACGGGATGCTGCGAGTGGGCAGCGGCGACTGGTCCGACCCGATCTCGCTGATGGTTCGCCGCCGTCGAGCGTTCCACCGCTGGGGCGAATCGGGCTTCAACACCGCCTTCGCCGCCCACGCCCTGCCACTCGCCGCGCCGCTGATCGCGATGGTCGACCCCGACGAAGCGGACCGGGCGCGCGCGTTGGCAGACCGGTGCGCCGCGGCGATGGACGCGGCCTGGACGGGACGGTGGTACCTGCGAGGTTGGGACGGCTGCGGCGCCCCGGTCGGGCGCGACCACCTGTTCCTCGACGGCCAGGTCTGGACGCTGATCGCCGGCATCGGCCAGGAGGATCGGCGGCGATCGCTCGTCGAGGAGATCCGCCGCCGCTGCGACGACCCGTCGCCGATCGGCCCCACGATCTTGGACCGGCCCCACCGCGTCCGTGGCGACCTGCTGGCACCAGGATGGGACTGCAACGGCGGGGTGTGGGCCGCGATCTCCGCGCTGACCGCGTGGGGGTACGCGACGGTCGACGCCGACCTGGCCTGGAGGTGCCTGGAACGCCAGTCGATGGCGGCGCACGGCCGGGCCCATCCCGACCGGTGGGCCGGCACGTGGTCGGGTCCCGACTGCCGCAACTCCCACCTCGGCGACGAGGCCGGCGGCACGTTCGTCCACCCGGCCACCCCCATGGCCGAGTTCCCCGTGATGAACAACAACTTCCACGCCGGGCCCCTGCTGGCCCTGGCCAAGGTGGTCGCCACCGACCGGGAGCGTGGCGAGTCCAGGGTGTCCTAGGAGGCTCGGCGAGCGGCGACCGATCGGCGGGCCTCGGCCACCTGGGAGGCCTCCCCCGGCTCGCGCACGGCGGCGGCCAGCTTGGCGAGCTCGGCCTCCCAGCGGGCCAGCACCCGTTCCGCGGTGGGGCGATCCCCCGCCACCACGTCCAGCCACTCGAGGTCGCGGGCGAGCAGGGCGAGCTGGTGCTCCACCTCGGTCCACCGGGCCACCACCAGGGGCAGCCGATCCGCCTTGGCCATGGGGTAGGAGGTGCCGGCCACCAGGTCGTGGGGCTCCACGCGGAACAGGCCGGCCAGGATGGCGACGGTGCGCTCGCTCGGCGTGTTGAGGTCGGTCTCGAGGTGCGACACGGCCACCCGGGAGATGCCCAGCCGGTCGGCGAGCTGCTGCTGGGTCCAGCCCCGCTCGGCCCGCAGCACCGAGATGCGCTGCCCGAGCGATCCGGGGCCGGGGGGACGGCCGGGCCAGGTGGGTTCCCAGGTGTCCACGGGCCTCGTCGGCTCCTGTCGGTGTCGGAAGCGTGCCAACCCAGTTGACAGACTTGCGAACCGGCGGCGGCTACAACGGTAGCCATGACCAAGCGCGCGCTCATCACCGGCATCACCGGCCAGGACGGCTCCTACCTCGCCGAGCTGCTCCTCTCCAAGGGCTACGAGGTGATCGGCATGGTCCGCCGGTCCTCTACGGTCAACTTCGAGCGCATCGCCCACATCCAGGACCA